>NZ_CAMPHH010000081.1 GCF_946885855.1 uncultured Actinotalea sp.
TTCGGGTGCCCGCTCGCCGAGCCGTTCGACAGCGACGCGCACCTCGGCGGGTACGTCCGGTTCCGTGGCGAGGTGACGCACGACGGCGCTGAGCGGGTCGGCGTCCGCGAACGCGGCGGCGGGTGCCGCTCCTTCGTCGATCCGGTTGACGGTGCCGAGTAGCCAGATACGTCCGAGGAAGTGGCCGGGCGCGTGCGCCGGCGGGGCGGTGGGCAGGCCGACGCTCGCGACCGCCACGAGGGCGACCGCTGCGGCCCGACGACGTCGGGCCCTGCGCACTGCGAGCACTGCCACCCCTCCCTGGGTCCGTCGCTCCTGCGTCGACCGGGCCTCCTGCCCGGTCCCCTCCCGCCCGTCCTGGGCGCGGTGGCGCCCCTGCGGGGCTAGGGACGGCCCGGTGGCCCGAGGTCCGTGACGGGGTGGCCGGTGCCCGGAACGCGGGTGCCCCGGCGCCGGTGCGGCGGTGGGAAAGGGCTGCTCATCTCGGCCTCTGTCGTTCGGTGGCCCGGCTGACCTCGTGGGTCCCGTGGCTTTGCGTCCCCGCCTCGCGGCGGGTTTGCCCTTGATCGCTGACCTGTCCAGGATGACCCGCGGGGCCGCCCGGGTAAAGGACCGCGGACGTGCCGCGGGCCGTACCGCGTGCCCCGACGTGCCTCTTCGTGCACGTCAGGGGCACACTGCACGGGTGGACGGACCCAGGGAATTCACCCGACCGACGCCCCTCGCGACTCACCCGGACGGAGTGCCGTGGCGCCGGTACGTCGCGCTCGGCGACTCCTTCACCGAAGGCCTGTGGGACCTCCCGGACGCCGACGTCGCCGCGGACGGCCCGCCGTCGGACGCCGACCCGCGGGCCTGCCGCGGCTGGGCCGACCTGCTGGCGCTGCACCTCGCGGCGCGGCACGACCAGCCCGACGGCGACGGCGTCCTGCATTACGCGAACCTCGCGATCCGCGGGCGGCTGCTGCGGCCCATCCTGACCGAGCAGGTGCCGGCCGCCCTGGCGATGCGCCCCGACCTCGTCAGCCTCGTGGGCGGCGGCAACGACATGCTGCGACCGACGGCGGACCCGGACGCCCTGGCCGCGCGGCTCGAGGACGCCGTCGGCCGGTTGCGTGCCTCCGGCGCGGACGTCCTCCTCGGTACCGGCGTCGACGCGAAGGACAGCCCGCTCGTGAGCCGCACCCGTTCGCGCGTCGCCGTCTACAACACCCACATCTGGTCCATCGCCCGGCGTCACGGCGCGCACGTCGTGGACCTGTGGGGCATGCGGTCGCTGCGCGACTGGCGGATGTGGGCACCGGACCGGATCCACCTCACCGGAGAGGGGCACCGCCGGGTCGCCCAGGGGGCACTGGTCGCCCTCGGTCTCGAGCCGGACGATCCGCGCTGGGACGACCCGCTGGCGCCCCTGCCCCCGTCGCCGCGGCTCGAGCGCGTGCGCGAGGACGTCCTGTGGTTCCGCGAGCACGTCTACCCGTGGGCCACCCGCCGGCTGCGCGGGCGGTCGTCCGGGGACACCCGCCGACCGAAGCGGCCGACGCTGGAGCCCGTGCGCGCGCAGCGGTGAGCCCGGAGCCCGTCCGCACGGCGGTGGGCGGCTCGCCCACCCGGTCGGCCGGTCCGACGGTGGCGCGCGGCACGCCCCCGCCCGGGTGCCGTCAGGGGCAGACGAGGATCTCCTGCGACCCGCGCTGCGCGTGACCCTGCAGCCAGAGGTCGGCCCGGACCGTGCCCCGGCGCAGCTCGTGGTGGTCCCCCCAGCCGGTGACGCCCCGGACGGTGAGCAGCGGGAGCTCCGCACAGGAGCTGACCGCGAGCAGACCGGAGCTGCGCACACCGAGCGGGCGGAACGGCGCGCCGGAGAGGTCGATCGTCACCTCCCAGCGCACCGGGTTGTTGGCGCTGGTGCCCACGGTCTCCCGGGTGTCCCGGACGGTCAGCGCCAGGTCGTAGCCCTCGGACCGGGCCGTCCCGAGCCGCACGGTGGCCGCGCAGGGCCGGTCCGGCGCCGGACTGCCGTTCGCGGCATACGTCCGGCACGTCGCCGTGATCACGCCCGGCGTCACCGCCGGGGACCACGTCACGGGCAGGGACCACCCGCCGACGGTCGCCGCGGGCTGCACCGCGGCCGTGCCCTGGAAGGGCCCGTCCAGCACGACCGTCGTCGTGACGGTCGTCGCGGCGGGCGCGCCACCGGACGCCTCCGGGACGACGACGGCGCCCTGGCGCACCCCGTGCGTCGTGGGCAGGGCGACGCGCAGGATGCGCCCGGCGCACCCTGCCGGGACCGCCGCCACCACCTGGGCGCCCGACCCGGGGACGGGCGCCGTCAGCGCCACGGACCCCTCGCACGGCGGCCCGGCCGCGAGGACCGCGAGCGCGCCTCCGCGGACCTCGACGTGCGCCGCGTTCGCGACGGTGACGCCGAGGGCGAGCAGCCCGACGGCGGCGAGGAGCGCCGCGAGGGGGCGGGCCCGCCTCACGACGACGCTCCCCCGGTCGCCTCGCGCTGCGGCCAGACGAGCACCGCGAGCGCCAGGAGCAGCACCGAGACCCCGGTCAGCGGGCTGAGGAGGATCGCCGCAACCGTGCCCAGACCCGGCACGTGCCACCGGCCCACGCCCACGACGTCGTCGGCGGTCGGCCGCCACGGGTCGAGGAAGTCGTTGTTGTCGCCCTGCACCACCCAGCCCGTCGCGTCGCCGTCGACGACCCGGTGGATGACGCGCGCGCCCTCCTCGCCCGGTGGCTCGTAGACGACGACGTCGCCGACCTCGGCCGGGCCGCAGCGCGCCACGACCAGGTCACCGGTGACGTAGGTCGGCTCCATCGAGCGCCCGGAGACGACCGTGAGGGTGGTGCAGCCGCCGAGCGCCGTCGGCCACAGCAGCACCGCGCCGCCGACGACGGCGAGGAGGAGTACCCAGTTCCCCGCGCGCGCGAGCGCCACCGACCGCCGAGCGCGCGCGAGCGCCACCGACCGCCGAGCGCGCGCGAGCGCCCGACGCACAGGTGCGTCGGGCGCCCGGGTGGGGGCCGCGGTGCCCACGTCCGCCGGTGGCGCGGGAGCGGTCAGCCGGCGATGACGACGGCGACGCCGGCCACGTCCTCGGCCGCCGGCAGGCTCGCCGCCGGGACGTCGAGGGACAGCGAGCCGCCGGAGACCGTCCCGCTGACCTCGACGAGCGCGGCGTCGGCGGGGTCGACGAGGGTGACGGCGAGCGTCGAGCCGTCGCAGGCGGCCGCGACGTCCGCGACGACGACGGAGGTGACGCGGTAGGCACCGGCGTCGTAGGCGTTGCCGAACGTGACGTCGACGACGTCGTCGCAGGATCCGACGACGGCCGTGCCGGCGCCGATCTGCTGGGAGTCGACGTCGACCTGGGCGGCGGAGGCGAGGGTCAGACCGGCCACACCGACGACGGCGAGGGCGACGGCGGCGGTCTTGCGGCGCGCGAGAGCCATGGGGGTCCTTCGGGGTCGGGACCGACGGCGGGGGCCGTCGGGAACGGGGACCGGTGGCCGGCCGGCCGGCCGTGACGCCGTCCGGGGGGACCGCGTCAAGGTCAACGATCTTGTCGGCGGACCGCTGCCCGACCTTGAGCGGACTCCGCGTCCCAAGGCCTCACCCGGGCGGCTTTCACCCGTCCGGAGCAACCCGACGCCACACGGGGCGCCCGCGGCGGGCGGTCCACGCCGGGGCGCCGAGCGAGGCCGTGGCTCACCCCGGGGCCCCGTGACGCCGCCTAGAGTGGAGCCGGACAGGACGGGGGCCGCAGCGCCCGTGGGCTCGGGGAGAGGGCGGAGCGTGGACGACGCCGAGAGGCAGCTGATCGCCGGCATCGCGCGCCGCTTCTACTTCGAGGACATGTCCAAGACCGAGCTGGCGAAGGCCTACGGGCTCTCCCGCTTCAAGATCGCGCGCCTGCTGGAGGAGGCCCGCCTCGAGGGCATCGTGAAGATCGAGATCGCCGAGAACGGGTGGGAGCGGCCGGAGCTCTCCGCGGAGCTGGCGGACCACCTCCGCCTGCAGGAGTGCATCGTCGTCCGGGCGGGGGAGACGGAGGAGGCCAACCGCGCGCGGCTGGCCCGGGCGGCGGCCGACTTCATCCGGCGTCAGGTGCACGAGGGCGACGTCATCGGCTTCTCGTGGGGCCGGACGCTCGTCGCGATCGGCGAGGCGCTCCAGGACCTCCCGCCGTCGATGATCGTCCAGCTGACCGGCACGGTGGGCAACGACTTCGCGCAGTCCCCCGTCGAGGTGATCCGCCGCATCGCGGACCGCTCGAGCGTCCGGACGATGGCGATCTTCTCCCCGCTCTTCGCGACGTCCGGGACCGCCGCCCGCTCCCTGCGGGAGGACCCGGCCATCTCCGACGCGATGGCGCTCTACTCCCGGCTCGACCTGGCCGTGCTCTCCGTGGGCTCGTGGGACCCGCCCGTCACCCAGCTCGCCGCCATCCTCCCCGAGCGCGACCGCGCGGAGCTGGACGCGGAGCACACGAAGGCGGAGATGGCCGGCATCTTCGTCCGGGAGGACGGGTCGCTCGTCGACGCGGAGGTCACCACCCGTCGCATCTCGATCTCCCCGGAGCAGCTCACGAGCACGCCGCGTGTGCTCGCCGTGGCGGGCTCGTCCCCCAAGCTCGGGGCCATCGCCGCGGTCGCGCGGTCCGGCCTCATCACGTCGCTGATCACGGACGACCTCACGGCGTCGGAGCTCAAGCGGCTGCCCCCCGTCCGCCGCCAGGTGCTCCCCCGGCGCAACGCCGTCCCCGCCACCCGCCCCTGACGGCCGGCCGCACGACGACGGCGCGGTCGTGACGGGTCAGCCGCGGGCGAACGCGTCGAGGAGGTACCGCTCGGCCTCCTCGTTCCAGATGCCGTCGTGACGCTCGCAGATCTCCGCCAGCCGGGCGTACCGCGGGTCGGCCGCGCCCTTCTCCGCGAGCTCCGCGATGCCCGTCAGCGGCATCTCGGCGTGCGGGTAGACCACGATCTTCCCGCCCCGGAAGGACGGCAGCCCCCGCAGCGCACCCGGGACGGCGTCCAGGCCCGCGACGTGGGTCACCATGAACGACGGGTTGAGCACGCCCTGGCTGGACAGCTCCAGGCACTCCGCCATGTCGTCCCGCGACCCTCCCGACGTCCCCACGAGGTGGGTCCGCTCGTAGTGGACGTTGTAGAAGTTCAGCGGGACCGCGAACGACTTGTCCGTGGGGCCTGCGAAGAAGTTCAGGCACCCGTCGGTGGCCAGGACGGCGTCGGCGACCTGGAGCAGCTCGGCGCTGGCCGCGAGCACCAGGACGTCGTCGAACCCCTCCCCCTCGCTCATCTCGCGCAGGGCCGCCGCCGCGTCCAGGTCCCGGACGTCGAGGTAGACGAGGTCGATGCCGCGGGCCGCCGCCTCCTCGGGCGGGAACAGCGACCGGAGCCGATGCAGGCGAGCCTCGTCGGCGTCGACGGCGACGACCTGCCGCGGGGAGACCGGGCCGTGGAGCGCGTAGTCCACGGCACCGACCCCCATCGGGCCGCCCGACCCGAGCAGGGCCAGCCGTCCGTCCTTGCGGATGCCCATCTCGTGCTCGTAGACGTAGGGCCGGGTGTGGTACGACGCCCGGAACGCCCCGATGATGCAGGACATCGGCTCGGCCAGGGAGGCGTTCGCGAAGTAGGTGCCCGCGTACGGCAGGACGCACCCCTTGTCGACGGCCACCTTCGGGACGATGCAGTAGGTCGCGTCCCCGCCGTAGTACGGGTAGCTGTAGCCGGGCGAGTACCCGCTGTCCAGCCCCATGGCGGGCTGGACGGCGACGCTCTGCCCCGGGCTGTACTGCTCGGTCAGGGCGCTGCCCACCTGCTCGATCACCCCCGCGAACTCGTGGCCGGTGATGACCGGGACCTCGGCGATCGTGTCGGGGACCCGCTTGTGGCTCGAGCCCAGGGCGAGCGCCTTGGACGTCGACAGGCACATGCTGCTCGAGACGACCCTCAGCAGCAGCTCCTCGCTCCCGATCTCCGGCAGGTCGACGGCCGTGACCGTCACCTCGTCCCGGCCGTGGATGACGGCCGCCTCACTGCGCACGGCCGACCTCCTCCTCGGTCAGCCGCGCGAGGAGGACGTCCAGCGCCGGGTCGTTGAGGTAGTTGCTGATCGTCACGACCTGGACGTCCGGGCGGGCCAGGGCCGCGCGCTCCGCCAGGTTCTCGTGGACGACGACGACGTCCGCGTCCGCCGGGATCTTCTCGATCGAGGTGTTGACCACCTCGACGGCGCGGGCGTCCGAGGGCAGCTTCTTGCGGAAGATGCTCGCGCCCATGGTGCTGCTGCCCATGCCCGCGTCGCAGGCGAAGACGATCTTGACGGGCCTGTCGGGGTCGCCGTCCGCGACGACGCCGGAGAGCACCGCAGCACCCTCCGCCTTCATGGCCTTGGACCGCTCGGCGAACTCCTCCAGGTCGTCCTCCTGCGCCTCCCCGTTGCGCTTGCGGTCCATCTTGAGCAGGAGCGAGGTGACCAGGAAGCTCACGACGGTGGCGACGAGGACGCCCGCGATGATGCCGAGGTGGTCGCCCCGGGGCGTGAGGATGAGGTACGCGAAGATCGAGCCCGGGCTCGGGCCCGCGACGAGGCCCGCGCCGAACGCCATGAAGGTCGCGATCCCGGACATCGCCCCGGCGATCATGGCGAGGATCGTGATCGGCTTCATGAGCACGTACGGGAAGTAGATCTCGTGGATCCCGCCGAAGAAGTGGATGATGACCGCGCCCGGCGCGCTGTCACGGATCGTCCTGGAGTTGCCGAACATCCAGAACGCGAGGAGCAGGCCGAGGCCCGGGCCCGGGTTCGAGGCGACGGTGAAGAAGATCGACTTACCGGCCTCCGCGGCCTGCTGCATGCCCAGGGGGTAGTACATGCCCTGGTCGATGACGTTGTTGAGGAACAGCACCTTCGCCGGCTCGTTGACCAGCGCGAGCAGCGGCAGGAGGCCCGTGGACACCAGGGCCGTGATCCCGGCCAGCATGACCTCGTTCACGCCGAGGATCAGCGGGCCGATGGTCAGGTAGGACACCAGGCACAGCACGAGGCCGAGGATGCCGAGCGAGAAGTTGTTGATCACCATCTCGAAGCCCGGCCGGATGAACCGCTCGAGCGCCCCGTCGACCCTCTTCATGAGCCAGGCGCTGAGCGGCCCCATGACCATCGCGCCGAGGAACATCGGGATCTCCGCACCGACGATGAGCCCGACGGCGCCCACGGTGCCGATCACGCCGCCGCGGTGCCCGTGCACCAGCCGACCGCCGGTGTACGCCAGGAGCAGCGGCAGCACGAAGGTGATGATCGGGCCGACCAGCTCGGCCAGGTGCTCGTTCGGGATCCACCCGGTCGGGATGAACAGGGCGGTCAGGAGCCCCCAGGCGATGAAGGCCCCGACGTTGGGGATGACCATCGCCGTCAGGAAGCCGCCGAACGCCTGGATGCGCGCGCGTCGGGTGCTGCCCGTCGCGGGAGGAGCCATCGGGGCCGCGCTCATCGGTCACCTCTCGTGTCGATCGTGCCGTCGGGGTGAAGGTGGAGCATGAGGTCAACCTTCCTCGTGTCGGTGTGGCGGAGGACGCGATCGACGTTGGGTCCATCGCTGCGTTCGTAGAAGGCCTCGGCCTCGTCCCGGCTCATGCCGCCGCGCACCTTCCGCTGGACGAGGCGCTCCCGGAGCAGTGACCGGTCGGCCGAGATGAAGACGTTGAGGCTCGAGTACGTGCTCACGGCGTCCCAGCCGGGCTCGTCGAGCAGGAGCCAGTTCCCCTCGACGAGGACGAGCCCCGCGGTGATCCGCTTGGCCGCCGGCACGACGTCGTGCACCGTGCGGTCGTAGACCGGCCAGTCGATGTCCGCGTGCCGCGCCGCGTCCAGGTGGCTTCGGAGCGCCGCCAGGTCGAAGGTCTCCGGCGCGCCCTTGACGTCCAGGAGGCGGCCGGACCCGTCACCGCCGGGTAGCGGCGTCGCAGCCAGGCGCGCCGTCGGCAGGTGGAACCCGTCGAGGCCGACCGCGGCGAGGTCGAGGTGCGGCGCCCGCCGCTCCAGCACCGCGGCCAGGGTCGACTTGCCGGTCCCGGGCGGGGCGGCGAGGAAGACATAGCGTCGGCCGCCCGCCGGCCGGACCGCCAGCGCCTCCAGCCGCGGCAGGAGGATCTCGTCGACGAGGCGGGTGTCGAGGTCGGCCTCGACCTCGAGCCCGTTCACCTCCACCCGGACGGACGGCCCGCTCACCGCTCCTGACCGCCCAGGATCGCGACCACCTCGTCGACGTCCGCGGAGGCGAGGACGCGTCCGAGGACGGCGTCGTCGACGAGGACCTCGGCGAGGTCACGCATGAGGGCCAGGTGGGCGTCGTCGTCGGCCGCGGCGAGCGTGAAGACCGCGGTGATCGTCTTGTCCGGGTTCGGCGCGTAGGGGACCGGCGTGCGCAGCGTCAGCAGGCTGAGCCCGGTCTCGGTCGCACCACTGCCGGGACGGGCGTGCGCGAGCACCACCTCGGGCACGACGATCATGTAGTCACCGTTGGTCGCGAAGCTCTCGAAGATCGCGTCGACGTACCCGCTCGTGATGCAGCCGTCCTGGAGCAGGAGGTCCGCGCTCGCGCGGATCGCAGCGGTCCAGTCGTCCGCCTCCTGCTGGAGCCGGACGCGGTGGTGGGGCACCGACGTGGCCATGGGCACTCCTCCTCGAGTCGGCGGCCGGCCCGGTCCGGCACAGATCGGCACGGTTCGGGAGGCCTGCGGGCGGGTCCTCATCCGCGCTCGTTTGAGCGCTGCCCGCTCATTTGAGTGTTACCGTACTCACACCAGCCCACCGGGTGTCAAGGATTCGACCGGGCACCGGGACAGCTCCCGCCAGGGGGCGCCGGCCGCGACCAACCGGCGGACGGCGGGCCGACGGACGTCTTCGAAGGAGTGGACATGGCAGAACGCACGGTGACCGTCGCCTCACGGGTCGGCCTGCACGCACGGCCCGCCAAGCTCTTCACCCAGGCCGCCTCCGCGTCCGGCCTCGCCGTGACGATCGCGAAGGGCGACGGCCCGCCCGCGGACGCCGCGAGCATCCTGCGGGTCATGGCCCTGGCCGTCGGGCACGGCGAGGAGGTGACCATCGCGGCGCAGGGCGAGGGCGCGGACGCCGTCCTGGACGACCTCGCCCGGCTCCTCGCCACGGACCTCGACGCGGAGCCGTCGTGACCGGGGTGTCGACCATCGACGGCGTCGGGGTGGGCCTCGGCGCGACGGTGGGTCCGGTCGCCCGCGCCCACCCGCGCCCGGAGGTAGGGCGACGGCCGCCGTCGTCCGCCGGTCGGGTGCTGACGGCGGAGGACCTGGACGCGGCCTTCACGACGGTGGCCACGACGCTGCAGGGCCGGGCCGCAGCCGCGGAGGGCCCGCTCGGTGACGTGCTCGGCGCGACGGCGGACATGGCCCGCGACCCCGAGCTGGTCGGCCAGGCCAGGCGCCGGCTCGAGGGCGGCGACCCCGCCGACGTCGCCGTCGACCGGACGATCGCCGAGTTCGCGGACCTGTTCCAGGCCGCCGGCGGCTACCTCGCCGAGCGCGTGACCGACCTGCGCAGCGTCGGCGACCGCGTGGTCGCCGTCCTGCACGGCCTGCCCGAGCCGGGCGTCCCGCCGCTGCACCGGCCGTCCGTCGTGGTCGCCGAGGACCTCTCCCCCGCCGACACCGCAGCCCTCGACCTCGACAAGGTCCTCGGCATCGTCATCGAGCGCGGCGGTCCCACCGGCCACACGGCGATCATCGCCGGCCAGCTCGGGATCCCGTGCGTCGTCCGCGCGGCCGGCGCCTCGCGCCTCGAGGACGGCCGTGAGGTGGCCGTCGACGCGGCGACCGGCACGGTCACCCCGGACCCCGACGACGTCGTGCGGCAGCGGGTGCGCGACCGTGCGGCGGGACTCGCGGCGCTGGCCGGGGCGACCGGGCCGGGCGCGACGCGCGACGGCCACCCGGTGGCGCTCCTGGCCAACATCGGGACGGCCGAGGACGCCGAGCGGCTCGCGGCAGACGCCGTCGAGGGCGTCGGGCTGTTCCGCACGGAGGTGCTCTTCCTGTCCCGCGCCACCGCGCCGGGCGAGGACGAGCAGGCGGCCGTCTACGCACGGACCCTGTCCGCCCTGGGTGGGCGCAAGGTGGTCGTCCGGACGCTCGACGCCGGCGCGGACAAGCCGCTCGCGTTCGCGGCCCTGCCGGACGAGGAGAACCCCGCGCTCGGCGTCCGCGGGATCCGCCTGGCCCGGCGGACCGAGGAGCTCCTCCGCACCCAGCTGACGGCGCTCGGCCGCGCTGCCGCACAGACCGGTGGCGAGCCGTGGGTCATGGCGCCGATGGTCGCCACGCCGCAGGAGGCGGCGCGCTTCGCCGCCCTGGCCCGGGAGGCCGGCGTGCGGCAGGTCGGGGTGATGGTGGAGGTGCCCTCAGCGGCCCTGCGCGCCCGCGACGTGCTCGCCGAGGTGGACTTCATCTCGATCGGGACGAACGACCTCGCGCAGTACACGATGGCGGCGGACCGGCTCCAGGGGGAGCTCGCCGACCTCCTCGACCCCTGGCAGCCGCCGCTCCTGGACCTGGTGGCCACCGCGGCCGCGGCCGGCGCGGAGACCGGCAAGCCCGTGGGCGTCTGCGGGGAGTCCGCCGCGGACCCGGGTCTCGCCCTCGTGCTCACCGGGTTCGGGGTCACGAGCCTGTCCATGTCTCCGGCGGCGGTCCCGGCGGTCCGTTTCGCCCTCTCGCGCCACACGCTCGCGCAGTGCCGGGAGATCGCCGCCGCGGCCCGCGGTGCCGACAGCCCGGCAGCGGCCCGCGAGGGAGCGCTGCGTCTCGTCGACCCGCAGGTCCGCGAGGTCCTCGCACTGGGGTGAGCCGACGACGGCCCGACGGGGACGCCGAGTGCGGCGGCGCGGGCACCTCCCGACGCGCTGGGGCATCGCCCGACGCGTGGGCGCCGCCCCAGGCCCCGGGCACGCCGGGCTCGACGGAGCCGCCTGTCGGATTCGAACCGACGACCGTCCGCTTACAAGGCGGGTGCTCTACCACTGAGCTAAGGCGGCGACGGGGGAAGTGTGCCAGAGCGCCCGACGGCGGCGCCCACAGCGGGGGTGGGCGGCGCCGTCGGCGTCCGGACCGGGCTCAGCCGAGCAGCGCCGGGCCGTACCGCAGCAGGACGAACACGGCGAGCCCGAGGAGCCAGGCCCACACCACGACGAGGTCGACGTCGCGCTCGACCGCCCAGCGCAGCCGCTGCAGGACGCGTCGCGGCAGGTAGAGGTTGCCGTCGCGGACGTTGACGTGGGTGAGCGACGTGAACACGAGCGTCGTCGAGACCGTGACGAGCAGGCACCACGGGCACATCGCGCCGATGACGAACGTCGACTGGGCGAAGAGCCAGTACGCGAACACCAGACCGAGCGTGTAGACGACCTGCGCCGAGAACATGAACCAGCGCGGGAACCGCACGCCGCCCAGGGACGCCACCGCGATCGTGATGACCACCGGCTCCGCGACGAGGCCGAGGAAGGCGTTGGGGAACCCGAAGAGCTGGGCCTGCCACGACTGCGCGACGGTGCCGCACGAGAGCACCGCGCTGATGTCGCACCCGAGGACGAGGTCCGGGTTCTCCGCCAGCCGGAGCGCGTCGACGGACAGCACGAAGGACGCGACGAGGCTCACGCAGGCGGAGACCAGCATCGTCGTGAAGATGAACGCGTTGCTGTGCCGGACGCGGAAGAGAGCGGCGACGAGCCCCGTCCCGGCCCGCAGCCCGACGTCGGCCCGGCCCGGCCCGGCGCCGGTCCCGTCCGACCGGTCGTCCGGCCCGGCCGGACCCGTGCGCTGCGTCACGACGCCCCCCGCGTCCGCGCCGTCCACGGTCAGCCCCGGACCTGCTCGACGGCGGCGGCCAGCGCGCCGGGGATCCGCCAGTCGACGCCGAGGCCGTCCTGACCGATGTCCTGGCCGTCCAGCAGCACGGCCGGCGTCGCCAGCCGCGGGAGGTCGCGAGCGGCCTGCTCCGTCACGGCCGTGACCCACGGGACGAAGGAGTCCTCCCCGGTGGCGTAGGAGCCGTCCTCGATCTGCGCCGCGACGTCGTCGGCGACGCCCGCGCCGCGGGCGAGGTCGGCGATCTGCGCGTCGGTGAGGCCCGAAGCGCCCTCCGACGGCTGGTTGACGAAGAGCGCGTCGAGGAAGTCGACGAACGCCTCGGGCGCCTGGTCGGCGACGAACGCGGCGGCCGTGGCCGCGCGGGTCGAGTACTGCGAGCCGGCGGCGGCCCGGTCGAGGATCGACACGAGGTGGTACTCGGTCACGACGTCCCCACCCGCCCGCAGCTCCGCGAGCGTCGCCCCGTTCGTCTCCTCGAAGAGCTGGCAGAACGGGCAGAGGAAGTCGGAGTAGACCTTGACGGTCACCGCGTCGGGGTCCGCGCCCTCGGCGGACCCGGCGACACCGTCCGCGCCGACGACGATCGCGCCGTCGTCGGTCGCCCCCGCGGGGGCGGCGAGGCCCTCGAAGGGGTTGTCCGCGCTGCTGAGGTCCGGCACGTCGATCGTCGAGGACGACCGGTCGGCGTTGGCGAAGATGAAGGCGACGACGCCGCCGATGGCGAGGACACCGACGACGAGCAGGGAGATGAGGATCGTGCGCTGACGGCGCGCCTCGGCCGCCTGCTGCTCCTTGTGGAGGCGGTCCGCGATGGCGCGGGCCTCATCGCGCTGCGTACGGGTGGGCTTGGTGCTGGACATGGTGGACCTCGGAGGACTGGGGACGCGGGG
>NZ_CAMPHH010000082.1 GCF_946885855.1 uncultured Actinotalea sp.
CCCCCGAGGAGTCCCCATGCGCTACGGCCACTTCGACGACGACGCCCGCGAGTACGTCGTCACGACGCCCCGCACGCCGTACCCGTGGATCAACTACCTCGGCTCCGAGCGCTTCTTCTCGCTCGTGTCGCACCTGGGTGGCGGCTACTCCTTCTACCGCGACGCGAAGATGCGCCGTCTGACGCGCTACCGCTACAACAACGTCCCCACGGACGTCGGCGGGCGCTACCTCTACGTCCACGACGACGGCGACGTCTGGACGCCCACGTGGCTGCCCGTCAAGGCGGACCTCGACCACTTCGAGGCCCGGCACGGCCTGGGCTACACCCGCATCACCGGCGAGCGGAACGGGGTGCGGGTCGAGACGCTGCTCTTCGTCCCGCTCGGCGAGGACGCCGAGGTCCAGCGGGTCACCGTCACGAACACCTCGGACGCGGCGAAGTCGCTGCGGCTGTTCACCTTCGTCGAGTTCGCGCTGTGGAACGCCCAGGACGACCAGACGAACTACCAGCGCAACCTCTCCCTCGGCGAGGTCGAGATCGAGCAGGACGGCCCGTACGGCTCTGCGATCTACCACCGCACCGAGTACCGCGAGCGGCGCGACCACTACGCGGTGCACGCCGTCAACGTCCGCGCCGACGGCTTCGACACGGACCGGGACACCTTCGTCGGGCCGTGGAACGGGCTCGGCGAGGCCGCGGTCCCGCGCTCCGGGGTCTCCGCCGGGTCGGTCGCGAGCGGCTGGTACCCGATCGGCTCGCACGGGCTGACGGTGGACCTCGCGCCGGGGGAGAGCCGCAGCGTCGTCGTCGTCCTGGGGTACGTCGAGAACCCGCCGGAGCGGAAGTGGGCCGACGACGCCCACCAGGTCGTGGCGAAGGAGCGGGCGCACGCGCTGCTCGGGCGGTTCGCCACGACGGAGCAGGTCGACGCGGCGTTCGCCGCGCTGCGCCGGCACTGGACCGAGCTGCTGTCGACGTACTCGGTGCGATCCACCGACGAGAAGCTCGACCGGATGGTCAACGTCTGGAACCAGTATCAGTGCATGGTGACCTTCAACATGAGCCGCTCGGCTTCGTCGTTCGAGACGGGCATCGGGCGGGGGATGGGGTTCCGCGACTCGAGCCAGGACCTCCTCGGCTTCGTGCACCTGGTGCCGGAGCGCGCGCGAGAGCGCATCCTCGACATCGCCGCGACGCAGCTGCCGGACGGCTCGGCGTACCACCAGTACCAGCCCCTGACGAAGCGCGGGAACGACGACATCGGGTCCGGCTTCAACGACGACCCGCTGTGGCTCGTCGCCGGCGTCGCCGCGTACCTCAAGGAGACCGGGGACTGGGGGATCCTCGACGAGCCGGTGCCCTTCGACAACGACGACGCCCTGGCCGCGCCCCTGTTCGAGCACCTCACCCGGTCCTTCCGGTACACGCTGGACCACCGCGGCCCGCACGGCCTGCCGCTCATCGGACGCGCGGACTGGAACGACTGCCTCAACCTCAACTGCTTCTCGACCGAGCCGGGCGAGTCCTTCCAGACGACGGAGAACCGGGCCGGCGGGGTCGCGGAGTCCGTCTTCATCGCCGCCCAGCTCGTGCTGTACGGCGCCGACTACGCGGAGATCGCCGAGCGGCGCGGGCTGGCCGACGTCGCGCGCGACGCCCGGGCGGCGGTCGAGGTCATGCGCGCCGCCGTCCTCAGCCACGGCTGGGACGGCCGGTGGTTCCTGCGCGCCTACGACTTCGAGGGCCGGCCCGTCGGCACCGACGCCCACGACGAGGGCAAGATCTGGATCGAGCCGCAGGGCTTCGCGGTCATGGCCGGCATCGGCACCCGCGAGGCCGACGGCGGCCTCGGCCGGGTGGCGCTGGACTCCGTCGCCGAGCACCTCGCGACCCCGCACGGGATGGTCCTGCAGCACCCGGCGTACACGACCTACCAGCTCCACCTCGGCGAGGTCTCGACCTACCCGCCGGGCTACAAGGAGAACGGTGGCATCTTCTGCCACAACAACCCGTGGGTGATCATCGCCGAGACACTCGTGGGCCGCGGGGAGCGGGCGTTCGACTACTACCGGCGCATCACGCCGGCGTACCGCGAGGACATCAGCGACGTGCACCGGCTCGAGCCGTACGTCTACGCGCAGATGATCGCGGGCAAGGCGGCGGTGCGGCACGGCGAGGCCAAGAACTCCTGGCTGACCGGGACCGCGGCCTGGACGTTCGTCGCCGCGAGCCAGTACCTGCTGGGGGTGCGGCCGGGATGGGACGGTCTGGTGGTCGACCCGCAGATCGGGCCCGACGTGCCCTCCTTCACGGTCCGGCGCGTGCTGCGCGGCGCGACGTACGAGATCGAGGTCCGCAACGGCGGGGCACCGGGTGCGCGCGCCCGGCTGACGGTCGACGGCGTGCCGGTCGAGGGCTCGGTGGTCCCGTTCGCCCCGGCGGGGACGACCGTGCGGGTGCTGGCCGAGGTCTGAGCGGCGCGGATCCCGGCGGGCGCACGGTGCGCCGGGCCGGTGGACGTGCGCCGGGGCCGGTCAGGATCTGACCGGCCCCGGTCGGCGTGCGCGTCCCACGGCGCTGTGGACTCGTGCTGTCTCGTGGCGGGGCGCCGTTGGCCACCGGTGCCGGACCACGTGTGGCGGGCCGCCTCGCCCGCACAGGGCGTCACGGTTCCCGCTCGACCCGTGCGGGTCGCCGACCGCTCTCGCGGCAGGGAAGGGGAGCTGCCGACCACGTTACGAAATGGTCTCGGCGCCGGTGAAGGGGACCAAGGTCCCATCTCCCGCGTGGCCACGCTCCCATCGGCGGGGGGCCAACCCCGCCGACCCGCGCCACCGACTCGCCAGCGAAGCGGTCGGGACGGCCGCCTCGTGGGGTCGTCGGATCGCACCGGTATCCGGCATGGATCTGCCCCGCGAGCGGCGTGGCGGGGCCGTGCGGGTGCGACTGCGCGCGTCCGGGCCTCGCGGGGAGTGGCGCAGGTATCCAGCACGGATCTGCCCCGCGAGGGTGCCGGCCGGGTCGGCGCGGCCCGGTGACCAGCGGCCCGGGGCGTGGGCGGCAGACCTTGATCGACGAGCGCGCCGCCGCCCAGTGCGGTAGACCTCTCGTACAACGTTTACCGACGCACGGACGACGCACAGATGCGCGCCCGTGCCGGAGCAGGGGGACGGGCGACCGCCGGGTCGGCCGCGACCCATCGCGGTGTCGACGCCGATGCCGCCGTCCGACCACAGCCCAACCGGCAGGAACCACCCCATGCGCCTGAACAGAGCCGTTCCCGCACTGACCGGCGGCGCCGTCGTCGTCGGCCTCGCCCTGCTCGTCCCGCCCGCGGCCGCGGGCCCGCCCGACGGCGGCGCCCCGCCCACAGGTGCCGCCGGAGGCGGCGCCGCGACCTCCGCGACCCCGTACACCAACCCCGTCAGCGACCGGTTCGCGGACACCTTCGCGGACCCCGCTGTCATCCGGGGCAAGGACGGCTGGTGGTACGCCTACGGCACGACCGACCCGCTCGTCGAGGGCGAGGGCGAGCGGCACCTGCTGCCGATCTCCCGCTCGAGCGACCTCGTCACCTGGGAGTACGTCGGCGACGCGTTCACCGAGGAGACGGTCCCGGACTGGACGGACACGGCCCGCGACGCCGCGCTGTGGGCGCCGGACATCCGGTACGTCGACGGGCAGTACCGGCTCTACTACGTCGTCACCGACACGACGGTCACCGACGAGGTGAACGACAACGCCATCGGCGTCGCGACCGCCCCGAGCCCCGCCGGGCCGTGGACGGACTCCGGCGCGCCGGTCGTCGACCCGCGCCGGGTCGGCCCGGACAACTTCCTGTGGACCTTCGACCCGTCGCACGTCGTCGACGAGGACGGGACGGAGCACCTCTTCTACGGCTCGTACTACGGCGGCATCTTCGTGACGGAGCTCTCCGAGGACGGCACGCGGGCGGTCGGTGAGCCCACCCAGGTCACCATCGACAACAAGTACGAGGGTGCCTACGTGCTGCAGCGCGACGGGTACTGGTACCTGTTCGTCTCCTCGGCGAACTGCTGCGCCGGCCCGACGACCGGCTACAGCGTGCACGTCGGGCGCTCGGAGTCCCTCACCGGGCCCTACGTGGACCGCGAGGGCGTCCCGCTGCTGCAGTCCCGGGCCGGTGGCACGCCGGTCATCGCGCCCAACGGCAACGCGTTCGTCGGCACCGGCCACAACGCGATCGTCACCGACCTCGCCGGCCAGGACTGGAACGTCTACCACGCGATCGACCGCGCCGACCCGTACCTCGACGGGACGGACGGCATCAACGAGCGCCCCATGCTCCTGGACCGCCTGGACTGGGTCGACGGCTGGCCGACCACCCGCGCCGGGCTGTGGGCCTCCGACGACGCGCAGCCCGGTCCCGTCACCGGTGGGCGGGCCGCGACGACGTTCGACGACGGCGTCACCCGCCCGTTCACGACGACGGGCACCTGGACCGTGGGGACCGACGAGCAGGCCGGGGCCCACGCGGTGGCCGGCTCCGCCGGCACCCTCCTGACCCGCCACGCCCTGCCGTACGACGTCCGCGTGGAGGCGGACGTCCGGCTCGACGACGGTGCGCCGTCGGTCGGCCTGGTCGCGGCGGCCGCACCGCGCGGTGACCAGGTGCGCGCGACGGTCGACGCGCCGTCGTCGTCCCTGCGGGTGGACGTGCTGGACCGCCGGGGCGCGGTCGTCGCGAGCGCAGCGGCCCCGATCCCCGACGGCGTCGACCTGTCGACGTGGACGAGCATGGTCCTGCAGACGGGCGAGGGCCGGGCGTATGCCGAGCTCAGCCACGCCCGGCTCAACGACCCGTTCGCGACGGTGACGGTCGACCTCCCGGCCGGCACGCGTTTCGCCGGCAGCGCGGGTGCCTACGCCGGCGGTCCTGGTGCGCACGTGGACAACCTCAGCGCCCTGCCGGTCTCGGAGGTGGAGGTGACGGAGGTCGCCGCGCCGCCGGCACCGGGCGCGCTCGTGGACGGCGACGAGTTCGACGGCGAGGCTCCGGACGACGGCTGGACCGCCGTCCGCGACCCCGACGTCACGGTGGCCGACGGCGAGCTGCGGTGGGTCGTCGAGGAGGCCGACCTGGTCGGGGACGGCAACACCGCAGGCCTGCTCCTGCGGGACGCTCCCGACGGGGACTGGGTCGCCGAGACGAAGCTGACGATCGACCTCGGTGAGGACACGATCCGCAACTTCCAGCAGGGTGGCCTCGTCGCCTACGTCGACGACGACCGGTTCGCGCGCCTGTCGCACGTGGCCATCTGGAACACGCGCCAGACCGAGTTCGGCTACGAGGTCCCGTACGCGGGCCGGCTCCAGTACGGCGGGACGATCGTCGGACCGCCGGCGGACACGACCTGGCTGCGCCTGACGCGCACGACGGACGCGGACGGGGAGCAGGAGGTGCAGGCCTCGACGAGCACCGACGGCGAGACGTGGGTGCACGGCGGGGTCTGGTCGTTCCCGGCGGACGCCGAGGTCCGCATCGGCCTCGTCGCCCACGGCAGCCAGGGCGGCGAGCCCGCCACGGCGGTGTTCGACCACCTGCGGGTGTTCGCGCCCGCGGGCTGACCAGGCCCTGGGCCGGGGTCGGCCGGCTGCGCTCCGCCGGCCGACCCCTCACCCTCGTCGGGGTGCCGTGGCGGGACCCGGGGACGCCCCCGGACCCGCCACGGTGCCGAGCGGGACCGGCCGGCGCAGCCGCAGCCCGCGGGCTCCCTGGCCCAGCGCCACGCCCAGGAGGATGACGAGCGCGCCGACCGGCTCGTTCCAGTGCAGCTGCTCGCCGAGGAACGCGACGCCGACGACGGTCGCGACGACCGGCGTGATGTACGTGACGGTGGCGGCGGTCCCCGGCCCTGCGACCGCGATGACCCGGTAGTTGAGCGCGTACGCGACCCCGGTGCCCAGCGCGCCGAGGGCGATGACCGCGAGCACGACGTCGGTCGTCACCGGCCCTCGCGGCGTCATCCCGCTCAGCGCGAGGACGGGCAGCATGATCATGCCCGCGACGACCACCTGGCCGGTCACGAGCGACAGCGGACGCTGGCCGGTCGAGGTGAGGTAGCGCCGCGAGTAGGGCAGCGCGAGCCCGTAGCAGGTGATCGCGCCCAGGCAGGCCAGCACCCCGAGCCACCGGCCCTCGCCGAGCCCGCGCCACACCCCGATGACGACGACGACGCCCGCGAACCCCAGCAGCAGGCCGAGGACGCGCCGGCGGTTCGGCCGCTCCTCGGGGTACGCGGCCAGGATCACCGCGAGCGTGGCCAGCGGCGTCATCGCGTTGATGATCCCGGCGATGACGGAGGAGACCGTCTGCTGCCCGACCGCGAACAGCAGGCCCGGCGCCACGTTGAGCAGCAGCCCGACGACGACGAGGTGGCCCCACGTCCGCGCCGCCCGCGGCAGCGGCACGCGGAGCGCCAGGCACAGGAGCAGGAGCGTGACGGCGCCGAGCAGCTGGCGCGCGGTGGCGACCTGGACCGGCGTGAGGGCCCGCAGCCCGATCGCGATGAACGCGAACGAGCAGCCCCAGATGACCCCCGCGGCGACGTAGCCGGGCACCCACGACCGGGCGCTGGGGACAGCGTGCGGGGTGACCGGTGCGACGGGGCGAGCGTCCGGGGCGACGGGGTCGGACGGCGCGGTCATGGCAGGCCTCTCGTGCTGGCGGGGTCCCCTCGGGCGCAGTGTCCTCGGTCAGCGGGACGCGGGCGCCGGTCGTCCACCGGCCGTCCCGCGCTCCCGGGCGAGCAGCCGCTCCTTGACGGCGAGACCCCACCGGTACCCGCCCATCGAGCCGTCGCCGCGGATGACCCGGTGGCAGGGCACGACGAGCGCGACGGGGTTGCGCGCGCAGGCCGAGGCGACCGCCCGGACCGCCGTCGGCGCCCCGATCGCGGCCGCCACCTCGGTGTACGAGCGGGTCTGACCGGCGGGGATGCGCCGCAGGGCGTCCCACACCCGCGCCTGGAACGCGGTCCCGTGCAGGTCCAGCGGCAGCTCCCGCTCGGGGGTCCTGCCGGCGGCCAGGGCCCGCAGCCCGACGGCGAGCTCGGCAAGGCCGTCGTCGTCGCGCTCGAAGGAGGCCGCGGGCAGCTCGGCGCGGACCTCGGCGAGCAGCGCGTCGACGTCGTCGCCGATGCGGACGGCCGCCAGCCCGAGGTCCCCCGCGACCGCGAGCACCGTGCCGAGGTCCGTCCCGACCGCGGTCCACCGCAGCACCTCGCCCGCGCCGCCGCGGGCGTACCGGCGCGGCTGCATCCCGAGGGTGGGGCCGGCGGTCTCGTAGAACGCGCGCGTCGACCCGAAGCCCGCGGCGAAGACGGCGTCCGTCACCTGCTCGTGCTCGCGCAGCAGGCGGCGGGCCTCACCGGTGCGGACGGCGTGCCCGAACGCCCGCGGGGCGACCCCGACGACGGCGGCGAAGTCGCGCGCGAGCTGACGCGCGGAGACGCCGGTCACCCGCTCCAGCCCCGCCGAGGCCAGCGGGCCGCCCGCGTCGACCATCGCCCGGCACGCCGCGACCACGCGGTCGACCGCCGGGCTGCCCGCGGCGCTGTCGCTCCCGGTCCGCGCGGTCGCGCTGCCGGTCCCGGTCCCCGCGGCCGCGCTGCCGGCCCCGCTCCCCACGCCCGTCGTGCCCGTCGTCGTCATACCCGGAGCGTAGGGACGCCCACCGACGCGCCACATCCCGGTTCCGGACACGCCCGACGACGGCTCCCACCGGGCGACGAGGCGGGGCGGCAGGGGCCGCTCAGCGGCCGGGACCCTCGCGCAGGGCCGCGGGGTCGGGACCGCCGTCGCCGGTGACGAGCCGGCGCAGCACCTCGACCGGGAGCTTCGGACGACGGTCCGCGTGGAGGATGCCGTTCGTCTCCTGACCGGTGTCCGTCAGCTGCGTCCAGCAGAACCCGGTGAGCGTCCGGCACTCCCGGACCGCGTCGAGCAGCTCGCCGATGCGACGGGCGAAGTCGTCGGCGTCGGTCGCCGTCGAGTACCCCCACGCGTCGTCGCGCCCGCCGGCCCAGCTGACCCCGCCGAACTCCGTCAGCATGACCGGCTGCCCGCGGTCCACCACCGGCGCCGCGTCGTCCAGCAGCAGCCGCCGGCCGGCCGGCCCGATGCCGCGCAGGAGCTGCTGCACGGCCTCGGGCGTGCCGTAGCGGGCGCGGACGACGTCGCCGTCGGGCGTGTAGTCGTGGACCGACCAGATGTCGGAGTCGGTGTGCTCCCAGCCGTCGTTGGACACGACCGGCCGGGTCGGGTCGAGCGCGCGGGTCAGGTGCGCGAGGCCCAGGCCGTAGTGCTGCTGGCGGCGGTCGTGCGCCCCGTGCTGCACGCCCCAGCTCTCGTTGAGGGGCACCCACGCGATGACGGACGGGTGGGACCGGTCGCGCCGGACGAGCTCCAGCCACTCCCGGGTCAGCAGCTCCACCGAGCGCGGCGAGTAGGCGTACGCGTTCGCGGTCTCCGCCCACACGGTGAGCCCGAGCCGGTCGCACCAGTACAGGAAGCGGGGGTCCTCGGCCTTCTGGTGCACCCGCGCGGAGTTGAACCCGAGCGCGAGGATCAGCTCGACCTCCTCCCGCAGCGCGGCGGGGCTCGGTGCGGTGAGGAGCGACTGCGGCCACAGGCCCTGCTCGAGGACGGACCGCAGGTAGAACGGCCTGTCGTTGAGCAGCAGCCACCCGTGCGCGACCTCGACGCTGCGCAGCCCGAGGTAGGAGGCCACCGTGTCCGTCACGTGCGGCCCGTCGTGGTGGGTGAGGCCGCTGAGGTCGGTCGCGAGGTCGTGGGCGTCGCCGGTGCCGCTGAGGCCGTCGTCGGCGACGTGCAGGACGACCTCGGCGTCCACGAGGGTGGGGCGCTCGGGCGACCAGAGGATCTCCTCGTAGCCCTGGCCGTTGGCCTGCCGGGGGAGGTTGACGCGCACGCGGACGTCCCGGTCGAGCACCCGGACCTGCTGCTCGGCGAGCAGCTCCTCGCCGACGTGCAGGCTCACCGCGAGCGTGGTGCTCGCCCGCGGCGGGGCGCTGAGCCGCGCGGTCAGGGTCACCGAGCCGTCGGGGAGGTCGGCCTCCCAGGCGAGCTCCTCCACGAAGACGTCCGGCACCGCCTCGAGCCACACCGGCTGCCAGATGCCGGTCGTGCGGTCGTACCAGATGACGTGCGGCTCGGGCTTCCAGTCCTGCTTGCCGCGCGGCTTCGCGACGTCGTCCGGGTCGTCCTCCGCGCGAACGACGACGACGACGCCGTCCGGCCCGAGGAGGTCGGCCCACCGCCCGCCCGCGCCCGGCCCGCCGTCGCGGCGCTCCGGCGCACCGGCCGTGCCACCGGCCGACGTCGCGCCGGCCGCGCCACCGGGCGCCCGCCGCCCGCGCTCGCGCAGCACGGGCGTGAGGTCCACGGTGAACGGCGTCTGGCCGCCGACGTGCCGGCCGACGTGCCGGCCGTCGACCCACACGTCCGCCGTGTGGTCCACCGCGCCGAGGTGCAGCAGCAGGCGGCGGCCCTGGACGTCGTACCCGGCGGCGTCGAGGTCCGCGCCGGTGAGCCGCCGGCGGTACCAGACCACCGGGTGCGGGCGGGTGTCGCCGATCCCGGACGCCTCCGACTCGGGCGGGAACGGGACCTGGATGACCTGGCCGAACGGGTCGTCGTCGGCGGGGTCGCCCGTCCACCAGCCGGCGTCGACACCCACGTCCTCGGCGTCGCGCGCGAAGTCCCACGGGCCGCACAGGTCCGCCCAGTGCCGCCGCAGGAGCTGCGGCCGGGGGTGGGTCCCGTCCTGCTGCGTGGCGCGGGGGGTGCCCGAGGCGGGGTGGGCCTCGAGCGCCGCGACGTGCGCGTCAGCGGCGGACCGCGGGTCCGGTCGGTCGGGCGCCTGCTCGGTCATGGTGTCCCTCCGGTGCCACCGGTGCTCTCGCGGGCGACCAGGTGGTGGCCGACGACGGTGGTCGCCGAGCCCTCCTCCGGCGCCCGCGTGCCCAGCAGCAGGTCGATGGCGGTCTCGGCGATCGCGCGCTTGTCCGGCGCGACGGTGCTGAGGCTCGGGGCGGAGAACCGTCCCTCCTCGATGTCGTCGATCCCGATGACGGCGACGTCGTCGGGAGCGGTCAGGCCGTGGTCGCGCAGGGCGCGCAGGGCGCCGAGGGCGAGCAGGTCGTTGAAGCAGAAGACGGCGTCCGGCGGCTCGGCGAGCTCGAGCAGGCGGTGCATCGCCGCGGCGCCGTCCGCCCGGTGGAAGTCGCGGACGGTCCCCACGAGCTCCTCCCGCCACGGCAGGCCCGCGGTCCCGAGCGCGTCGCGGTAGCCGGCCAGCCGGAGCTCGGCGGTCTCGGCCGGCGCGGCGTCGTCGGCGGCGTGCTTGGCGCCGATCGCGGCGATGCGCCGGCGACCGATCCGGGCGAGGTGCTCGGTGGCGGCTGCGGCGGCTGCCCGGTTGTCGATGGCGACGTGCGCGAACCCCGTCGTCCCGTCGACGTGCTCACCGAGCAGGACGAGGGGGGTGCTGTCGGTGCGCCGTCGCAGGTCCTGGGAGCTGAGGGCCAGGGGGCTGAGCACCAGGCCGTCCATGAGGGGCATGTCCACGCCGTCGCAGACGGCCCGCTCCGTCTCCAGGCGGCCGTCGGTCTGGTTGAGGAGCACGGTGAGGTGCCGCGCCTTGGCCGCCCGGACGAGCTCGGAGGCGATCTCGGCGAAGTACGGCTGCGTGATCTCGGGCAGGGCGACGGCGATCATCCCGCTGTTGCCACGGCGCAGGTGCCGGGCGGCGACGTTGGGGCGGTAGCGGAGCTCCGCGAGCGCCTCCTCGACCCGCGCCCGCGTGGTGGCCGTGATGGTGCCCTTGTTGTTGACGACGTTCGACACCGTCTTGATCGAGACGCCCGCGCGCTCGGCGACGTCCTGCAGGCGGATCCGTGTCATCGCCGTCCCTTCCTGGTCCCCGGTGCTCCTGCGGCGCCGTCGCCGCCCGTCGATCCTCGCCCGTACCGAGGTCCGTCGCATGCGTGCCGGTCCCGTGTCGCCCGGTCCGCCGTGGTGGTGCGCGCCACGCCTGGAGCCCGACCGGCACGCGCCGGTACGGGCCGGTGCCCTCGACTCCGGCCCGTCCCGTGGTGCCGCCGTGACCGAGTTGTGACCCTCTGCGGTGGCGGGACGTGACCTGCGGGTTCACGCTAACCAGATCGGGCCGCTTCGTACAAGGTTTACCGGCGGGCCTGTACAAGGTTTACCACGATGCGGTAGGAACGTCGGTACAAGGTTTACCAAGCCGGCGGGACCGCCCGTCGGTGCGGCATCGACGCCTCGCCGGGCCCGGCCCGGTCGACCTCGAGGAGGAGCTCAACGATGAGAACCACAGCGGCGCGGCAGGACCGCAGGCGCCGGCTCCTGGCCACGGGAGCCGTGTCCATCACCGCAGCTCTGGCCCTGGCGGCCTGCGGCGGGGGAACCACTCCGGAGGAGGCGGCCGGCGGTGGCGCCCCGGCGGACGCGCCGGAGTTCACCGGCGAGTACGACGGCCCGCCCGTCGAGCTGTCCTACTGGAACGGCTTCACCGGCGGCGACGGACCCTTCATGCAGGAGCTCGTCGACCAGTTCAACGAGGAGCACCCGAACATCACGGTGGTGCCCAACACGATCCAGTGGGCCGACTTCTACCAGCGCGTGCCCGCGGCCGTGAACGCGGGGGAGGGCCCCGACGTCGGCGTGATGCACCTGGACCAGCTCGCGACGAACGCGGCGCGCAGCGTCATCGTCCCGCTGGACGACCTGACCGAGGCGCTCGAGCTCACGGCGGACGACTTCTCCGAGGAGGTCTGGAACGCCGGGATCTACCAGGACGAGCGCTACGGCATCCCCCTGGACGTCCACTCCCTGGCGATGTACTACAACACCGAGCACTTCGAGGCCGCGGGCATCACGGAGCCGCCGACGGACGAGGAGTCGTTCATGGCGGCCCTCGACGCCCTGCAGGCGGCGGGGTACGAGACGCCGTTCTGGATGCCCACGCTGTGGCCGGCGCACCTGCAGTACCTGTCGCTGACGTGGCAGAACGGCGGGGACCCCTACGAGGAGGACGGCAGCGCCGCGAACTTCGGCTCGCCGGAGTCCGTGGAGGCGCTCGAGTGGCAGCGGAGCATCGTCGAGGAGGGCTACAGCCCCTCGAACGTCGCCATCGACTCGCAGTACGTCGCCTTCAAGAACGGCGAGACGTCGATCACCTGGGACGGCATCTGGCAGATCAACGACCTCGAGGCCTCGGGCATGGCCTGGGACATGGCGCCCATCCCGCAGATCTTCGACGAGCAGCTCTTCTGGGCGAACTCGCACCAGTTCTTCATGACCAGGCAGGCGACGCAGGACGCGGACAAGTACGCCGCGGCCCAGGTGTTCCTGGCCTGGATGAGCGAGCAGTCGGGCACCTGGGCGCAGGCGGGGATGATCCCGGCCCGTGAGTCCGTCCGGGCGGAGGCCGTCGCGGGCATGCCGCAGGAGCCGATCGCCGAGATGATCGACAACATGCGGTTCCTGCCGCCGGTGCCGGGGATCGGCACGGTCCAGGCCGAGGCGCTGGAGCCTGCCGTCTCGAACGTGATCCTCGGCGAGGCGGAGGCCCAGGCGGCGCTGGAGAGCGCGGCCGAGCAGGCCACCGCGCTCATGGAGGAGAACCTCGAGAGCTTCGGGGGCTGACCGACCATGAGCACGACGCG
>NZ_CAMPHH010000083.1 GCF_946885855.1 uncultured Actinotalea sp.
GGTCGAGGGGCCGCGAGAGGGGAGTCGTCATGAGCGGCAGACGCAGTGGGCACCATGGCAGCAGCGCGCAGCACCGGCGCTGGGCCGACCTCACCGGGGCGCAACGGGCCGGGGTCGTCGCCGGAGGGGCGCTCCAACTGGCCCTGGCCGCGGCCGCGTGGGCCGACCTGGCGTGGCGGCCGTCGTACCAGGTCCGCGGGAGCAAGCCCGTCTGGGCCGCGGTCATCGGGGTGAGCTGGATCGGTCCCGTGGCGTACTACCTCCGGGGCGTCTCCCACCACGCCGAGCCCATCCCCTGAGGGGGGTGCTCGCCTGGCTTCGACCGATCATGTGCGGGATGCTGGGTCGATGCGCCCTTTGCCTCTGGATGACCTCGTGCTGCCCGCGGGTTGGTCTCTGCGCCCGGCCGTGCCGGACGACGTCGGGGACCTGCACCGCGTCGCCGCCGCGCACGACGTCGCGGCCTGCGGCAGCTCCACCACCTCCCGCGCCGCGGTCGAGTCCCATGTCGTCGGCGACGGGGCGGCGGCCCGGACGCACGCGCTCGTGACGGACCCGCGTGGCGGCGTCGTCGGCTGGGTCTCGGTGCACGACCGCGCGGCGGGGCGCGTCATCGTCGGGGTGTCGGTGGAGCCCGGGCTCGCGTCCGCGGACGCCGACGTCGTCGCGGCCGCCCTGTACGGCTGGGCAGAGCGTGAGGGGTGCCGGCTCGCCGCCGAGCGGGGGCTGGACCGGACGCAGCTCGACGCGGGTGCCTTCGCCGGGGAGGAGCGCAAGCACCGGTGGCTGGCGGCTGCCGGGTACGCGCGTGTGCGGACCTGGTGGCAGATGGCGCGGGCGGTCGTCCCGACCGAGGCCGAGCCGGGAGCCTTCCCCGCGCCGCAGGACGGTGTGGTCGTCCGGCAGGTCGTCGGGGACGACGGCGAGCCGTCCGAGGGGGACCTGCGGGCCGTCCACGACGTGCTGGAGACGGCGTTCACGGACCACTTCAACTACCACGAGGAGTCCTTCGACGAGTTCCTCGAGCGCCAGCAGCAGGAGGTCGGGCACGCCTGGGACCACTGGTGGCTGGGCGAGGTCGAGGACGGGACTCCGGCAGGTGCGCTGATCGGCGAGCGGTCCGCCGGCGGCGACGGCCCGGACGGCACCTACGTGGCCTACCTCGGCGTGACGCAGGCGGCCCGGGGGCGGGGCGTCGCGTCCTCGCTCCTGCGCGCCGTCATCGCCGACGCGGCGGAGCGGGGCCGGGACCGCGTGACGCTCGAGGTCGACGCGGACTCGCCCACGGGCGCGGATCGGCTGTACGCGTCGATGGGCTTCGAGCAGCGGTACTCCACGGAGTCCTGGCACCGTGACGTCCCGTGCCACCCGGTGCGGCCCTGACCGCAGGGAGCCGGGTCAGGTGGGGATGAGCGTGTTCGCGAAGATCTGCCAGGCCAGGAGCGTCTTCGCGACGAGGCTCGCGGTGATGTAGGCGCGCTCGCCCACGAGGTAGTCCGCGAACCGCCCGACCCGCCGGTACTGGAGCCACTGGATCAGCGCGAAGACGTTGAAGAACAGGAAGATCGAGATGACGATCCCGTACACGAAGCCGGGGGGCTCCGCCTCGCTCGCTGAGCCCGGCGCGACGACGTAGACGAGGACCGCCAGCCACGGGACGACGCCCGCCACGCAGCCGAACCAGAAGGGCAGCAGGTCGCCGTCCCCCGGGGTCGCGTACTTCTCCTGGAGCCAGCCGAACAGGATCATCGACGCGTTGGCGCCCGCGATGCCCAGGAGGGCGGCGGCGTCGGTCATCCCGGTGATCTGCGCGATGAGCACGATCATCAGCGTGCTCGACAGCGAGTACTCGACCCACCGGAAGTAGTTGTGTCCCTGCGCGAGCCCTGCGGTGTAGCGCCCGAAGAACCACGGCGACGCGACGATCGCGTGGAAGAGCGCGGAGAGCGCGAAGAACCCGGCGACGGCCGGGCCCAGCGGGATCTGGAAGAGCTCGACCTGCTCCCCGCCGGGGGTGCCGGGCGGCCCCAGGAGGTAGGTGGCACCCACCGGCAGCGCGAAGTCGTTGGCGAGCACGACGACGGCTGCGGCCTGAGCGGCATGGGCGACCGCGGCCAGGACGTTGTAGCGCCGCAGGGCCCGGAAGCGCGGTGCGAGGTCGCCCGGGTCCGCCCGGTCCGGTGCTGGTGCCGAGTGGTCGACGCTCCTGGCCATGGGGTGCTCCTGGGGTCGTCGTCCGGCCGCGATGCCGCGGCACCCGATCATGGGACGCTACCGGCGTCGACGGCCGGGTGACCAGGGACGACGGTCCCGCGGACACCCGTGTTCGCCCAGGGCGCACGGACCCCCAGCACGAAGGCCCCGCGCCAGCCGGTGCTGGTGCGGGGCCTGGTGCCTGCGGAGCTGCTGGAGCCGCCTAAGGGAATCGAACCCTTGACCTTCTCATTACGAGTGAGACGCTCTGCCGACTGAGCTAAGGCGGCGGGACCTGCTGCGCGTGGAACTGCTGCGCTGCTCGTCACCGGGGATCCCGCGGCGAGCGCGCCCTACTGTACCCACGGTCGCGCCGGGCACCAAAGCGGAACCCGTGCCCGGCCGGCGTGCGCTCAGGCGCGGTGGGCCGCGGTCGGCCGCAGGGCGTGCAGCGCCTCGGTCAGGACGCGGTTGAAGGCGGCGGGGGCGAAGAGGTTGACGTCGTGCCCGACCCGCGGCACGACGGTGAGGCGGGCGTGCGGGTGGGCCGCGACGAACCGCCGCTCGTCCAGACGCAGCACGTCCCGCGCCCCGTTGACGAACCACACGGGCACGAGGAGACGGCGCAGGTCCGCCAGCGGCGAGTGGCCGTGGACCGCCGCGAGCATGTCCGTCACGACGTGCCAGGAGTTCTCCGACGGGCGGAACGCCCGGACGAGCGCCGCGGAGAGCCGGCGGTACAGGTGCAGGGGCTTGCCGCGGATCTCGGTCGTGCAGCCGGCCAGCACGAGGCCCGCGAGCTTGGGCTGGTGCAGCGCGGCGTAGGCGAGCGACATGTAGCCCCCCAGGGACATGCCGACCAGCAGGGGCGGGATCGCGCAGGACTCGACCGCCTCGTCGATGACCCGGTGCGCGGCCGCGAGGCTGAACCGTTCGTGCGCGCGGGCACCGTGGCCCGGCAGGTCCACGGTCACGACGGGGTGGCCGGCGCGCTCCATGGCGGCCACCTGCTCCGTCCAGATCGCCGACGACGTCCGCACGCCGTGCACGAAGACGACAGGTCGCATGCGTTCCTCTTCAGGTTCTGCCCCTGCACGGTCCGTGAGAGGACCCACCTGCGACGGTAACCCCGTTGCCGGAGGATCTCTTCCCGAGCACCGGCGTCGGGGGCCGGTGCAGGCTCAGTCGCGCGGCCGGTCCCGGTCCTTCGACGGCTGCACGCGCTTCGGCTCGCCCGGCATCTTCGGGTACTCCGGTGGGTACGGCAGGTCCCCGTGGCCGTGCTCCGCCTCGTCGCGGTCGGCGAGCGCGAGCAGCGGCTCGAGCGAGAACCGCGACCCGGCGCCGGCGACGAGCGGCGCGAAGAGGTCGCCCACCTCGGCGAACCGGGCCGGCACGGTGGTGACGTCGAAGTCGTCAGGGTCGACGTCGGGCAGCTCCTCCCAGGTGACCGGCGTCGACACGGTCGCGCGGGGGTTGGCGCGGATGGAGTACGCCGAGGCGATGGTCCGGTCCCGTGCCATCTGGTTGTAGTCGACGAAGATCTTCTGCCCGCGCTCCTCCTTCCACCACTTGATCGTCACCAGGTCGGGAAGTCGCCGCTCGAGCTCGCGCCCGAGCGCGATCGTCGCGCGCCGCGCCTGGGTGAACGTCCACCGCGGCTCGATCGGGACGAAGACGTGCACGCCGCGCCCCCCGGACGTCTTGGGCCAGCCCTCCATGCCCATCTCGTGCAGGATCTCCCGCACGTGGGGAGCGACCCGGACGGCGTCGCCGAAGTCCGTGCCCGGCTGGGGGTCGAGGTCGATGCGCAGCTGGTCGGGCGACTCGACGTCGTCCCGCGTCACGGGCCACGGGTGGAAGGTGATGGTCCCGAGGTTGGCCGCCCACGCGACGACGGCGAGCTCGGTGGGGGCGACCTCGTCGGCGGTCCGGCCGCTGGGGAACGCGATGCGCGCCGTCTCGACGTAGTCCGGCGCCCCCTGCGGGACGCGCTTCTGGTAGAACGCGTCGCCCTTGCTGTCGGCCCGCGTCGACATGACGGCGCCCTCGAAGACGCCCCGCGGCCACCGCTCGAGCGTGGTCGGGCGGTCCCGCAACGCGCCGAGGATCCCGTCCCCCACGGCGACGAAGTACTCCACGACGTCGCGCTTGGTCAGGCCGCGCCCGGGGAAGTAGGGCCGGTCCGGATTGCTCACCCGCACGGTGCGTCCGTCGACCTCGAGCTCGAGCGCGGGTGCCTTCGTCGCCATCGCTGCTCCCGCATCTCGGGGACCGCGCCCGCCGCGTGCCCTTCGCTCACCGTAGGTGCGCCGCCGTCTCTCGGCGAGGTGCCGCCCTGAGTTCGGTCGGCGTGCTCCGGGACTGCCCTGGCGCACGAGGGTGCCGGGGCGAGCACCCACAGGCGAGGCAGCGCGCTACCGTGCTGCACCTGTCGACGGTCTCTGGGGGACCTACGCCGGTTCGGGCTTGTGGCCTCGCGCCCGGGGCGCGCCTCCTCGATGCGCGTGCCCTCGGCGAACGAGGTGCAGATCGGGGGGAAGACGATCGTGGTGACCTCCTCGAGGTCGGGAGGGCAGGTCTCCAACGGATGGGTGAGGTAGCCGTGGGCGATCTCCGGGCCCTGATCGCACAGGGCGATCACGCGTCGTTGCTCGACGCCGTCGACGTCGCCCTCGAGAGGTCCGTCCAGGCGGTGCGACGTGAGCTCGACTACGCCTTCCTGGATGCCCACGCGGAGGAGGCGACGGCGTTCTTCCGCCTCTGGTTGGCGCGCTCGAGCGCCTTCGAGCGGATGGCGGTGGCGACCTGGGTGTCCGGGGAGCTGCTGACGAGCATGGTCCATGTGGGCCACGCTTATGGGATCGCCGCGCGCGTCTGCCTGGAAGCCCTCGAGGGCGCGGCGCGAGCTACCGCCGAAGCGCTCGACGAGTTCCAGGTGTTCGCGGACGGGCCGGACGCGGAGATCGACGAGGCGACCGCCGGGCGGGTCGCGGCGCTCGCGTCCCGCGTCCGTGACGTGCGCGACGGGGTGGCCGTCGAGCTGGCGAACCTGCCGGACGTCCCTGAGGGGCACGGGGAGTAGGACGTCAGCTGGTCTCGGGGCCGGGGACGTGCCAAGCCGCACGTCTCCGGTCCCCGGGCCCCGGTCGTCAGGCCTCGGCGTCCGCGGACGTGCCGCCCCGGGTCGCCGCCAGCGCTGCCGCGGGCCGGCCGTAGCGCTCGGCCGCCCGTGCCCGCCGTCGGGCCGCCTCGACCTCGCGGTCGCGGGGCGCCGCCTGCGTGACCAGGTCCGCCAGGAGGTGGGCGGTGACGTGGGCGACCTCGGCGACGGCACGGTCGAACACCTCCTGGTTCGCCCGTGACGGCTTGGTCATCCCGCTGACCTTGCGCACGTACTGCAGTGCGGCGGCGTGGACCTCGTCATCCGTCGTCGCCGGTGCGAGGTTGTGCAGGGTGCGGATGTTGCGGCACACGGGAGACCTCCGGGACCTCGACGTCGGGCCTGGGGACGCCGACGCGGCGTCCGACCTCAGGAGATCACGACCGGGGTGCCCAGCGGGAGGATCTCGGTGAGGGCCGTGATGTCGGCGTTGGCCAGACGGATGCAGCCGTGACTCACGTCCTGGCCGATGGTGCCCTCGTCATCCGTCCCGTGCAGGCCGATCTGCCCGGGCCCGCCGCCGAACTCGTTGAGGACGTCGGAGAACGCCGACAGCCCGTAGGCGAAGGGTCCGTAGCCGGGATTGGTGGGCGCGAGGAGCTCGGTGACGTAGAAGGTGCCGGTGGGCGTCGGGGTGTCGCCCGTTCCTGCGGCCACCCGGAACGTGCGGACGGCGACGCCCCCGCGCACGAGGGTCAGCTCGTTGGCCGCCGTGTCGATCTCCAGCCGGTACGGCACGGCGGCGAGCTCGACCGCCTCGGCCGGGAGCCACCCGGTCGTGCCGTTGGGCCGGACCGGTAGCTGCACCTGGACCCAGCCGTCCTGCTCCTCCAGCACGAGGAAGGTGAGCGGGGCGCCCGTCGCCGTCGGGTGGGTGAACGTCTCGACGGGGGCGCCGTCGGGGGAGTCGAGCGCGGTGACCTCGGCCGTCACGGCCGTCGCGGTCACCGCCGGCTCCCGGGCCGCGGACGTCGCGTCGGGTTCCTCGGTGCCGCCGTCCTCGGCGCTGCCGGAGGAGCCCGCGTCGGCTCCGGTCCCGTCGACCGCCCCGGTTGCGGTCGGGGGCGCGTCCGGCGGTGTCGTCGTGCAGCCTCCGGAGACGAGGGCAGTGGTCGTCAGGACGGCGGCGAGGAGGGTGCTGCGGCGCATCGACGGGACTCCTGGGTCGTGGGGAGGGGCGTCGTTCCCGGACGGGCGCCGGGACGACCGCAGGGGCCGACGGGATGACCGCCGGCCCCTGCGCGAGGTGCGCCGGCGCGGGCCCGCGGGTCCGCGCCGGCGCAGTGCTCAGCCGGTGTAGGTCGCCCAGCCCGCGACGGCGGTCGCAGCCGGGGCCCAGCCGCGCTCGGTCACCTCGACGGTGACGGTGCCGCCCGTGCTGCCGGTACCGACGTTCGTCGGGCTGGAGGCCGGGACGGTGACGGTCGTGCTGCAGGCCCGCACGAGGGCCTCGGTCGCCGCACGGACCTCGGCGGCGCTCGCACCGAGCTGCGCCTCGGCGTCGGCCACGGCCTCGACGGCCAGCGCCAGCACCGCCTCGAGCTCCGCGCGCAGGCCCACGATTGCGTCCAGGTCGGCTTCGAGAGCCTCCATCTCCGCGACGGCGAGCTCCAGGGCGGTCCGGGCCGCGGCGGCGGAGGCCGCCGCCCGGGCGTAGGCCTCCTCCGCGGCCGCCACGGCAACGCGCGCCTCGAGGACGCCGGCGTCCGTGTCGACGACGGCGGCGACGGCCGCCTCGACCGCGGCCTCCGCGGCCACGACGGCCTCGGCGTCGACCTCGACCTGCGCCACGGCGCCCTCGAGGTCGACCTCTGCGGCGGCGAGGACCGCTGCTGCCGCCTCGGCGTCCGCACGGGCGGCGTCGACGGCCGCCTGGGCGCCGGGAACGGCGGCGTCGGCCGCCACGGCGGCGCTCAGCCGCGCCTGGAGCTCGACCACGAGCTCCTGGGCACCCGCGAGCTCCGCGCGCGCCGCCGTGAGCGCGGCGTCCGCGTCCGCGACCGCCTCCGCGGCGGCCGCCACCTCCGCCCGCGCGGCCACGACCGCGGCCTCGGCCTCGACGTAGGCCTGGACGGCGGCGGCGAGCACGCCCTGGAGACGGGTCACCTCGGCGGCAGTCACCTCCGCCGCTGCCTCCGCGTCGGCGTAGGCGGCGGTGGCGACCTCCAGCGCCGCGGCCGCGTCCGCGGCCGCCGTGGTCGCGGCGACGAGACGGGCCTGCGCCTCGACGAGCGCCACATCCGCGGCGATCGCGACCGCGAGGTCCGCCTCCAGGTCCGCGACCACGGCGGCGGCGGCGTCGGCGGCGGCCTGCGCCTCGGTGACGTCGGCCTCCGCGGCGGCCACGGCGGCCTCGGCCGCGGTCACCCGCGCCTGGGCGGCGGCGATGGTCTCGGCGTCGGCCTCGCCCGCCTCGAGCTCGGCGAGGTCCGCCTCGGCGTCGTCGAGCTCCGCCTCGGCGGCGACGAGGGCCGCCTGCTCGGCGCTGAGGACGGACTCGGCCCCGGCCTCGGTAGCGACCGCCGCGTCGAGGTCGGCCTGGATGGCGTCCGCGTCGGTCGCCGCGGCGGCGGCCTCGGCAGCGGGGAGGGCCCCGGTGGCCGCGGCGAGCTCCGCCCGGGCGGTCGTGTCGGTGTCGACGGCGGCGTCGAGCGTCGCCTGCGCCGTGGTGAGCGCCGTCTGCGCCTCGGCGTCGGCGTCGAGCGCCGCGTCGAGCTCGGCCTGGATCGCGGCCACCTCCGGGCTGGAGGCCGCCGCGGCCGTGGCCGCGTCGACGGCCGCGGTGAGGGCGATCTCGGCTTCGTCGAGCTGTGCCTGGGCGGCGGCGACGACCGTCTCCGCTTCGCCCACGGCGAGGTTCAGCGCGTCGCGGTCGACGATCGCCGCGTCGAGGAGGGTCTCGACCTCCACGACGTCGTCCTCCTCGGCGGCGGCGATCGCGACGGCCAGGGCGGCCTCCGCGTCGGCAAGGACGGCCCGCGCCTCGGCGTCAGCGGTGACCGCGGCGTCGTACGCCAGCTGTGCCTCCGCGCGCACGGCCTCGGAGTCCGCGGCGACTTCGAGCGCTGCCTCCAGCTCCGCGCGCGCCGCGGCGACGGCCGCGTCGCTCTCGGCGGCGGTCGTGGCGGCCGCGACGGCGGCGGTGACGGCGGCTCGTGCGTCGACGACGTCGGTCTCCGCGGTGGCGTAGGCGGCGAGGGCCGCGTCGAGGGCGGCCTGCGCGCTGAGGTGGGCCTCGTGGGCGGCCGCGAGCTCCGCCTCGGTCGCGTCGACGTCGGCCTCGAGGAGGGCGATCTCGGCCTCGACCTCGATCATGGCGACGAGGGCGTCGCGGAGGTCCTCGACCAGAGCCGGGTCGGTCACGCCGGCGAGCGCCTGCTCGAACGACGCCTGCGCGGTCGTGCAGGCCGCCTCGCCCGGCGCTGCCGCGGCCGGTCCAGCGGCGACGGCGCCGGCGGTGAGGAGGGCGACGGCGGAGGTGGTGGTGACGGCTCTGGACGGACGGCTCATGACGGTTCTCCCTGCGGTCGTCCGCGGCGTCCTGGATGACGGGCGCGGGAGCCGCGGAGAGGTTCTGGAACCGCCCGTCCATTCCGTGGACGGTGGGCGACTGTGTCCAAGGTCGCATCTGGGGGCGCGTCAATCACCCTTTCGAGTGGTCATGACAAGGCCAAATGGGGTGAGGTGCTCGTCAGGAGGGAGTCAAGGACCGTGAACACCCCGGCTGCACGAGGTGGTGGGTCCACCTGCGCGGATCCGTGGCGGCGTGCCGTCACGGGGCGGGCGTCGCGGGAGGGGGCGTCCCCGTCGTCGCCGAGGTCCGGGGCTCGTGCTGAGCCGGTCACGGGGGTGCTGGACCCGGTGGTAGACAGTGCCCGTGAGCACCCCGCGTCCGGAGGTCCCGAGCATCACGCCCGAGCCCGTCAGCGCCGCCCTCCGGGACGCCAAGGAGCGGGCCCGGTCCACCCACTACACCGTGGGGACGCTGCGCTCGGACCCCGACGGGACGCTGTGGCTGGAGTGCTCGTGCGGCACCGTGCTGCGCAACGGACCGACCTGGAGCCTCGACGAGCACGTGCGGCTGCACCGGGCGGAGGCGAAGTACCTCGAGCTGTCCGCCGCCGCCCCGCCGGGCATCCCCCGGTTGATCGACCCCGGGCGCTGAACCACGGTCCCGGTCGCCGGACGGCGCCCGGGCCAGGCATCCCGGGCCAGGCACCTCGGACCAGGCACCTCTGCCCCGGCGCCCCGCCGACCGAGGTGCGAGACTGGTGCCGCGCCGGGAGGCGCACCTCTGCCGCACTTGGCAGGGTGGTCCGTGGGACGGCACCGCGGCCGGTGTCGCGGCACCAGGACGGACGATGCTGCGGGACCGGCAGGGCCCGCTGACCAGGGAAGCGCATGACTGGTACGGGGAGGGACCGATGAGCGGCGACCGCGCACGGCGTACGTCGTCCGGCCGCACCCTCCGCCTGGTCGCCTCGGACGGCGAGCCGACCGCCGCGGCGCCGCCGGCGGGTGGCGCGGACGACGCGGAGGACGGCGCGCCCGTCCCCGCGGACGTCGACGTCGACAGCATCCTGCTGCCCGGTGAGCGTCAGTCCGTGGCGATCGGGCGGCACTGGGTGGTGCGGACCGCTGCGACGCGCGGTGCCGTCGGCATGACGAACCAGGTCCTCGAGCTGCTCTCGAGCGAGCTCCTCGCGAACGCCGTCCTGCACGGCCCGGTCCAGACGGGCATCGGTGTCCAGCTCGTCGTCACCGACGACGTCGCCCGGGTCTCGGTGAGCGACGGCGCCGAGACGAGCCCCGTCGTCATGCGGACGGACCCGTCGGCGTTGAGCGGACGGGGCATGGCGATCGTCGAGGCGATGTCCTCCCGCTGGGGCGTCGAGGTCCACGAGGACGGCGGCAAGACGGTCTGGTTCGAGCTCGACCTCGACGCGTTCTGACCGCGTCCGCGGAGGGACCGGGGGCGTGACCGGGCGCCGTCGACAGCCGGCCGCGACGAGGACGCTGGTCCCATGTCCGGGGGCCGGTGCGGACCCATGATGCGAGCATGGCTGCACGCCCGGGAACGACCCGACGGCATCCGGGCCTCCCACGGGCACGCGGCGCGTTCGGGACCGTGCTCCGAGCGGCCCTGATCGGGCTGCTCCTGCTGGTCGCGGTCGCTGCGGTCGCGGCTCCGGGCACGGCCGCGAGCGACGCGCCCGACGGCGGCGGGGTCGAGCTCGTGCGCTTCGTCGGCGAGGGCTGCCCGACGTGCGCGGAGCAGTCGGCGTGGCTCGCCGAGGTGGCTCCGCGGTACCCGGGGCTCGAGGTCGTCGAGCACGAGGTCTGGTCCGACGCGCAGGCGCGCGGCCTCTTCGTCCGGACCGGCGAGCAGCTGGGGTTCGACGCCTCGTCGGTCCCGACGACGGTGCTCGGGGAGCGCGTGTGGATCGGCTGGACCGACGCGATCGCGGAGGACCTCACCGCGGCCCTGGACCGGGCCGCCGCGGGGGACGCCGTGTCGCCCGGCGTCTACGGGACGCCCGGCGCCGGCACCTGCTCCCAGGACGCCCTCGCGTGCGAGGGCAGCGGCGGGCCGGTGGTCGACGTCCCGCTGCTCGGCGAGGTGGACCTGGGCGCGAGCTCGCTGCTGCTCTCCACGGTGGTCATCGGCTTCGTCGACGGGGTGAACCCGTGCTCGCTGTGGGCGATCTCGGTGCTGCTCACGATCGTCGTGCGCACCGCGAGCCGGCGCCGGGTCCTGGCCGTCGGCGGCACCTTCCTGCTCGTCACCGCGGGGATGTACGCGCTGTACATGGCGGGCATCTACTCCGCGTTGACGGTCGCCACCCACCTGTCCGTGGTGCAGGCGGTCGTCGCCGTCGTCGCCGGCGTCGTCGGCGTGGTCAGCGTCAAGGACTACGTCGCGTTCAAGAAGGGGCTGTCGTTCACCATCCCCGACTCCGCCAAGCCGAGGCTCTACCAGCGGATGCGGGCCGCCGCGGGACACGACCGGCTCGCGCCCGCGCTGCTCGCCACCGCCGCTCTGGGCGTCGCGGTGTCGCTCCTGGAGACGCCCTGCACGGCCGGCTTCCCGGTCCTGTGGACCGGTCTGCTCCAGCAGGCGGCCGTGCCGCCGGCCGAGGTGGCCCTCCTGTTCGGCGCGTACATGGTCCCGTTCCTGCTCGACGAGATCCTCGTCGTCGCGGTCGCGGTGGGCACGATGCGGGCCCTGCGGCTGCAGGAGCACCACGGCCAGGTGCTCAAGCTCTTCGCGGGCGTGACGATGCTCGCGCTCGCGGCCGTCATCCTCCTCGCCCCGGAGGTCATGGAGGCCCCGCTGCAGGCGCTCGCCGTCTTCGCGGCCGCCGGCGCGCTCACGACCGCCGTGCACCTGACGACGACGGCGGTCCGCCGGCGCCGGTCCGCCCGGGCGCGCCGGGACGCCGTCGGGGAGGACCCTGAGCGCGGGGGTGCCGACGGGCCGCAGGACCGGGGTCGGATCAGGGTCGGGACCTGAGGCGCCGAGGGTGCCGCGCGGCGCACGATGGAGCCGTCAGACCGACGACGTCAGGAGTGAGGACCGTGAACATCCACGAGGACATGCGCCGCCAGGGGCTCGTCCGTCCGCAGCAGGACCGCGTGCTGGCCGGGGTGTGCGCCGGGCTGGCGCGCAAGCTGGGCATCAACCCGTGGGGGGCGCGGGTGCTGTTCGTCGTCGCCCTCGTGGTGCTGCCGGGCAGCCCGCTCGTCGTCTACCCGATCCTGTGGGTGCTCATGCCCTCGGAGGACCAGGTCGTCCGGCCCGCGCAGCCGTACCCGCCGCAGCGCTGAACAGCTGGCGGCCCTCGCGGGCTGTCTCAGGACGCGACGGCGAGCGGGACGCCCGTCGCCGGGGGGAACTCCGGCGCGGGTCCGCCGACGAAGCACCGGCACGGGCCGTCGCGGTGCACGAAGCGGGTCGACGGCCGGGCGGCGCACGGCACCGCCCCGTCGGACGGCAGGACGCCCGGCACCACCGAAGCGCCGCCGAAGGACAGTCCCGCCGTTGTGAACATGATCACATCATCGTCCGGTCCGGGCCGTGTGTGAACGCTCCCACGCCGTTCGGGGACGGATGAGGCCAAACCGTGATCTCTGCTCCTCCGATCGGGCACCCCGCCGCCATCCCGC
>NZ_CAMPHH010000084.1 GCF_946885855.1 uncultured Actinotalea sp.
CGCTCACCGAGGCCGGCTACGTCGGCGAGGACGTCGAGAACATCCTGCTCAAGCTCATCCAGGCCGCGGACTACGACGTCAAGAAGGCCGAGACGGGCATCATCTACATCGACGAGGTCGACAAGATCGCCCGCAAGAGCGAGAACCCCTCGATCACCCGCGACGTGTCGGGGGAGGGCGTCCAGCAGGCGCTGCTGAAGATCCTCGAGGGGACGACGGCGTCCGTTCCCCCGCAGGGTGGCCGCAAGCACCCGCACCAGGAGTTCATCCAGATCGACACGACGAATGTCCTGTTCATCGTCGCGGGGGCCTTCGCGGGGCTGGACGAGATCATCACCTCGCGGGCCGGCCGACGGGGCATCGGCTTCGGAGCTCCGCTCCACTCGGCCGACGACGGCGACGTCTACGGCGAGGTCATGCCGGAGGACCTCCTGAAGTTCGGTCTCATCCCGGAGTTCATCGGCCGCGTGCCGGTGATCACGACGGTGTCCCCGCTCGACCAGGCTGCCCTCGTGCGCATCCTCACCGAGCCGCGGAACGCCCTGGTCAAGCAGTACCAGCGGATGTTCGAGATCGACGGCGTCGAGCTGGAGTTCACGCCGGATGCCGTCGAGGCGGTGGCCGACCAGGCCCTGCTGCGGGGGACCGGTGCGCGCGGCCTGCGCGCGATCCTCGAGGAGGTCCTGCAGCAGGTGATGTTCGACGTCCCGAGTCGCGACGACGTCGCCCGCGTGGTCATCACCCGCGAGGTCGTCCTGGAGAACGTCAACCCGACGATCGTGCCCCGGGAAGCGCCCTCGAAGCGCACGCCGCGGGAGAAGTCGGCCTGACCTCGCGGGAGGCTCGGCCGGGTTCGGCGATCAGGACCCTCGAGGGGTGGCGTCCCGCGCCCGGGTGGAGCAAGGTGGGAGGGGACCGATGAGCCGGTTCCGCCGGCTCCCACGACCCGATCGTGAGGTGCTCGATGAAGCTCGACGCGCTCAAGCCCCTGCTCCACCACGACGGCCCCCTCACCACCGTCGTGCTGGACGCGACGCGTGCGGACGAGGCGGGTGACCGGGAGGTCCGGAGCCGCTGGAACGGTTTGCGACGGGAGCTGGAGCAGTGCGGCGCCCCACCGGGGACGCTCGACGCCCTCGCGGAGGTGGTCACGCGACCGGACCACGTGCCCGGGCCGCACGGCCGCTACGTCGTCGCCTCGGGCGAGCGGATCCTCCTGGACTCGGTGCTCGCCGACCCGCCCGTGCGGGACGAGGCGTTCCACGACGGCGCGCCGTCCCTCATGCCGGCCGTCCGCGCCGCGGACGAGGCCGTGCGCTACCTCCTCGTGGAGGTCGACCGGTCGGGGGCAGACCTCACCTGGTCCGGGGCCGAGTCCCACGTCGCCGACGAGGACCTGGGTCACGTCGACGGCGGCCACGACGTCCTGCACAAGTTCGGCGGCGGCGGCTGGTCGCAGGGGCGGTTCCAGGCCCGGGCCGAGGACTCGTGGGAGCGCAACGCCGAGGCGGTGGCGGAGCAGATCGACCGCGTCGTGACCCGGCACCGTCCCGAGCTGGTGCTCGTCACCGGCGACGTGCGGGCGGTGACGTACCTGCGGGACCACCTCGGCCACGCCGCGAAGGAGATCCTGGTCGAGGTGCCGGGGGGGTCGCGCGCGGAGGGCGTGAAGGAGGACGTCTTCGCCCGTCGCGTCGCCGAGGCGCTGGAGGCGCACCGGGCCCGCCGTCGGGAGGTCGTCGTCGACCGGCTGCGCGAGGCGCTCGGCCGCGGGGAGGGCGGCGTCACCGAGCTCGGAGACGTCGTCGACGTGCTGCGCAAGGGTCAGGTGTCCGAGCTCGTCGTCCTGCGCAACGCCGCGGGGGACTCGGTCGCCCACCTCAACGAGCGGACGCTCTTCGTCGGTCCCGAGCCGCTGCAGCTCGGCACGTCCCGCGCGGACGTCGCCGCGCTCGGTGTCCCGGACGGCGCCGTGCGGGGGCTGCGGGCGGACATCGCGGTCCTGCGGGCGGCGCTCGCGCAGGACGCCGGGTTCACCTTCGCGCTCGAGGGCAGCGTCCCGCTCGTGGACGGGCTGGGCGCGCTGCTGCGCTGGACCGACGCCGCGACGCCGCACGAGACGGCGCCCGCGTACACGAGGGACACGCAGCGCCGCGGCCACCACTGACCGGCTGCGCTCCGGACGCGTGCGGGGGCGGAACCGGGCCTGCGCCGGGTGCCGCCCCGTCCGGTCGGGGCGCTCAGGCGTAGAGCGCGTCGACCTCGGTGGCGAAGTCGCTCAGGACGGCGGCGCGCCGGACCTTGAGCGAGGGCGTGAGGTGGCCGTTCTCCTCGGTGAAGTCCGTGGTCAGCACGCGCAGCCGCCGGACGGACTCCGCGCGGGAGACCGTCTCGTTCGCGCGCTCGGCAGCGCGGTCGAGGGCGGCGAGGACCTCGGGGGCGGTCGACGCGGTGGCGACGTCCATCTCCGGCAGGCCGTGCGCCGCGAGCCAACCGGGGAGCATCTCCGCGTCCAGCGTCACCAGTGCCCCGACGTACGGCCGAGCGTCCCCGACGACGACCACCTGGCTCACCAGCGGGTGCCCGCGCAGGCGGTCCTCGAGCAGCGCCGGCGCCACGTTCTTCCCGCCCGCGGTCACGATGATCTCCTTCGAGCGCCCGGTGATCCGCAGGGCCCCGCTCTCGTCGAGCTCTCCGAGGTCCCCGGTCCGGAACCACCCGTCGTCGAGGGCCGCGGCGGTCGCCTCCGGGTCACCGTGGTACCCGCGGAAGACGTGCGGCCCACGGACCTGCACCTCGCCGTCGTCGGCGATCCGCAGCGCCGTGCCCGGGAACGGCGGACCGACGGTGCCGATCCGCACGGCGCCGGGCCGGTTCACGGCGGTGGGCGCCGTCGTCTCCGTGAGGCCGTAGCCCTCCAGGACCGTCAGCCCGAGGCCGCGGTAGAAGTGCCCGAGCCGCTCCCCGAGCGGCGCCCCGCCCGAGACGGCGTACCGGACGGCCCCGCCGAGGGTCTCCCGCAGCCGGGACAGCACGAGGCGGTCGGCCACCCGGTGCTGCGCGCGCAGCACCGGGGAGGGCCCGCCGGCCGTGTCGAGGGCCCGCGACCACACGATCGAGGTCTTCGCGGCCCAGCGGAACAGCCGGAGCCGGGCGCCCGAGCCGGCCTTCTGCTCGGCGGCGTTGTAGACGCGCTCCAGCACGCGCGGGACCGCGAGGAGGAAGGTCGGCCGGAAGGTGCCGAGGTCCGCGACGAGGTTCTTCGTGTCCGGCGTGTGGCCCAGGACCGCGCCGGACGCGACGCACAGCACCTCGATGAAGCGGGCGAAGACGTGCGCGAGGGGCAGGAACAGCAGGGTGCGGGAGCCCGGTGCGGCGCAGACGTCGTGGAGCCCGGCGACGCCCTCGAGCGCGAGCGCCACGAAGTTGCCGTGGGTCAGCTCCACGCCCTTGGGGCGGCCCGTCGTGCCCGAGGTGTAGATGATCGTCGCGAGATCGCCCGCCACGGTGGCCCGACCGCGGCGGTCCACCTCCGCCGCCGGGACGGCACGCCCGGCGGTGACGAGGTGCTCGACGGCGCCCTCGTCGAGGACGAGGACCTGGCCCAGCTCGGGCGCGCGGTCCCGGACCGACTCCGTGAGCGACGCGTGGGCGCGGGTCTCCACGACAGCGAGGCGCACGCCGGCATCGGACAGGATCCAGGCGACCTGCTCCGGCGACGACGTCTCGTACACCGGGACGGGTACCGCGCCTACCGCCCAGACGGCGAAGTCCAGCAGCGTCCACTCGTACCGCGTCCGACTCATGAGGGACACCCGGTCGCCCGGGGCGACGCCGAGCGCGAGGAGGCCCCGCGCGACGGCCGTGACCTGGTCCGCGAACGCCTGGACGCTCACCGGCGACCAGACGCTGCCCAGGGCCGCCTTCCGCTCGACGAGCGTCGCGTGTGGGTCCTGCGCGAGGCGCCGCGCGAGCAGACCGGGGATCGCGAGGTCCGGGTCGACGGCGGTCAGCGGCGGGCTGACCGACTCCCGCACGTCAGGCCTGCTCGAGCTCGGCGCCACGCACGACGGCGCCCTCGAGCCCGTCCTCCCCGACGACCGAGAGGTCGACCGCGCGCCCGGCCGCCCGGACGTCCCCCACTGCTGCCTCCACGAGGGGCAGCTGCGCGGCCGGTACGGCGAGCTCGGCGGAGAGGATCCGGGTCCGCATGGAGACCTTGGCCTCGGACTTCACCTTGCGCAGCGCCGCCAGCGCGCGGCCGGCCGCCTCCAGGGTCGCCGGGTCGGCTTCGCCGCCCGCTGCGAGCAGCGCCTCCGGGGAGGGCCACGGCGCCCGGTGCACCGAGCCGCTGCGCCACCACGACCAGACCTCCTCGGTCGCGAACGGGAGCACCGGCGCGAGCAGCCGCAGCTGCACGTCGAGCGCGATCCCGAGCGCGGTCCGGGCGGAGACGGTCTCGGCCGTCGGGACCTCGTCCCCCGAGCCGTAGGCGCGGTCCTTGACGAGCTCGAGGTAGTCGTCGCAGAACGTCCAGAAGAACGTCTCGGTCAGCTCCAGCGCGCGGGTGTGGTCGTAGGACTCCAGGGCCTCGGTCGCGCGCCGCACGACCTCGCCCAGGCCGGCCAGCATCGCGCGGTCCAGCGGCACGACGACGTCAGCCGGGTCCAGCGGGCGGTCCAGCGGGACGTCCTCGCCCGCGAAGCCCAGCGCGAACCGGCTGGCGTTGAGCACCTTGATGGCGAGGCGGCGGCCGATCTTCATCTGACCGACCTCGAACGCGGCGTCCGTCCCCAGCCGCGCCGAGGCAGCCCAGTAGCGGACCGCGTCGGAGCCGTGCTCCTCCAGCAGCCCCATGGGCGTGACGACGTTGCCCTTGGACTTCGACATCTTCTTGCGGTCCGGGTCGAGGATCCACCCGGAGATGCCGGTGTGGCGCCAGGGGAGCGAGCCGTGCTCGAGGTGCGACCGCAGCACGGTCGAGAAGAGCCACGTGCGGATGATGTCCTGCCCCTGCGGGCGCAGGTCCATGGGGAAGACGCGCGCGAAGAGGTCGGGGTCCCGCTCCCAGCCGCCGGCGATCTGCGGGGTGAGCGAGGACGTGGCCCATGTGTCCATGACGTCGGCCTCGCCGACGAAGCCGCCCGGCACGCCCCTCTGGTCCTCGGTGTACCCGGGCGGCACGTCGCTGCTGGGGTCGACCGGCAGGAGCGCCTCGTCGGGGACGATGGGGTGGTCGTGGTCGACCTCGCCGTCGGCGGTCAGGGGGTACCAGAGGGGGATCGCGACGCCGAAGAACCGCTGGCGCGAGATGAGCCAGTCGCCGTTGAGCCCGTTGACCCAGTTCTCGTACCGCACCCGCATGAACTCCGGGTGGAACTGCAGCTCGGCGCCGCGCGCGAGCAGCGCCTCGCGCAGGCCGGCGCCCGTGCCCTCGTCGCGCCCGCCGTTGCGGATGTACCACTGCCGGGACGTGACGATCTCGAGCGGCTTGTCGCCCTTCTCGAAGAAGTTCGCCATGCGCTGCGTGGGCGTCGGCTCCCCCTCGAGGTCGCCGGAGCTGCGCAGCGCGTCGACGACGGCGGTCCGCGCGGAGAACGTCGTTCGGCCCGCCATGTCCTCGTAGTGGCGCCGGCCGCTGCCGCTGGTGATCCACTCCGGCGTCTCGCGCGCGAGACGGCCGTCGCGCTGCACGACCGAGCGCGTCGGCAGCTGCAGCTCGCGCCACCACTGCACGTCGGTGAGGTCGCCGAAGGTGCAGCACATGGCGATGCCGGCACCCTTGTCGGGCTCCGCCGCGGGGTGCGCCAGGACGGGCACCTCGACCTCGAAGAGCGGCGAGCGGACGGTCGTCCCGAACAGGTGCTGGTACCGCTCGTCGTCGGGGTGGGCGATGAGCGCGACGCAGGCGGGGATGAGCTCCGGGCGCGTCGTCTCGATGTGCACCGGCCCGGAGCCGTCGGCGCGGTGGAAGGCGACGCGGTGGAAGTGGCCGGGGTACTCCCGCGCCTCGAGCTCGGCCTGGGCGACCGCGGTCTGGAAGGTCACGTCCCACAGGCCGGGGGCCTCGGCCTGGTAGGCCTCGCCGCGAACGAGGTTGCGCAGGAACGCCTTCTGCGCGACGGCCCGCGACGTCTCGTCGATCGTCTGGTACGTCTGCGACCAGTCCACGGACAGGCCCAGGCGGCGCCACAGCGCCTCGAACTGCTGCTCGTCCTGCACCGTCAGCCGCTCGCACAGCTCGACGAAGTTGCGGCGGGACACGGGCACCTGGTCGGCGGCCTTGACGCTCTTGCCCTCGCCGCCCTCCTGGGGCGGGGTGAAGCCCGGGTCGTAGGGCAGCGTCGGGTCGCAGCGCACGCCGTAGTAGTTCTGCACGCGCCGCTCGGTGGGCAGGCCGTTGTCGTCCCAGCCCATGGGGTAGAAGACCTCGCGGCCGCGCATCCGCTGGAAGCGCGCGACGACGTCGGTGTGGGTGTAGGAGAAGACGTGGCCCACGTGGAGGGAGCCCGACACGGTGGGCGGCGGGGTGTCGATCGCGTAGACCTCGTCACGGGTGCGCGTGCGGTCGAACGCGTAGGTGCCCTGCTCGTCCCAGGCGCGCGACCAGCGGTCCTCGAGCCCGTCGAGCGTCGCCTTCTCGGGTACGCGAGACAGGGGCGCGTTCGGCGACGTCGTCGGTGACGTCGGCTCCGGGACGGGGGCCGTGGGGGTCTGCTCGCTCATGGGCGACGATTCTCCCAGACGCGCGGGGCTCCGCGGGCCCACCCTGGTGCTCCCACCTGCCCGGCCGTCCGGGACAGCGCCTGTGGCCGTGCCGCACCGACGACGGCGTCGCCGGGGAACGTCCCGGGGGTCCCGAGCGCTTGTACTCAGGGAGATCTCGGGGCGGTCCCCGATGCCGGTCGGCCCGGCGGTCCGCCAAGATCTTCACGGACACGCACGAGGACGCACGAGCACGCCGACGACACGACAGACGCAGCAGCACCCGGTCCGCCGACGGCGGCCCGCTCAGCGCCCGGCCGGAGCCGGCGGGCACGACCAAGGACGGACACATGCGAGCACTGGCCGCCGACCCGGGCGTGGGCCCCATCGCCTCCGCGCGGGACCTGGTGAAGACCTACGGCAAGGGGGAGGCCGCGGTCCGCGCGCTCGACGGCGTGAGCGTCGACCTGGAGCGGGGGGAGCTGACCGCGATCATGGGTCCGTCCGGGTCCGGCAAGTCCACGCTCATGCACTGCATGGCCGGCTTGGACACGCCGACCTCCGGCCGCGTCGTCGTCGACGGCGACGAGGTGTCGAGCATGAGCCAGCGCCGCCTCACGCGGCTGCGGCGCGACCGGCTCGGCTTCGTCTTCCAGGCGTTCAACCTCATCCCGACGCTCACGGCTGAGGAGAACATCACGCTCCCGCTGGACATCGCGCGCGGGAGGCTCGACCGCGAGTGGTTCGACACCGTGGTCGACGCGGTCGGGCTGCGGGACCGGCTCGACCACCGCCCGGGCGAGCTGTCCGGCGGCCAGCAGCAGCGCGTCGCCTGCGCGCGCGCCCTGATCTCCCGGCCCGCCGTCGTCTTCGCGGACGAGCCGACGGGCAACCTCGACTCCCGGTCCTCCGGCGAGGTGCTCAGCTTCCTGCGCGGCTCGGTCGACGAGCTCGGGCAGGCGATCGTCATGGTCACGCACGACCCGACCGCGGCCTCGTACGCCCACCGCGTCCTCTTCCTGGCCGACGGCCGGCTCGTCGGCGAGCTCGAGGACCCCACGTCCGAGAGCGTGCTCGACACGCTGCGGGAGCTCTCGCCCGCGCACGCCCAGCAGCGGGGCCGCCACGCCGACGACGTCACGGGTGCGGTGACCCGGTGACGCGGGTGGCGCTGCGGGGCATCCGCAGCCACCTCGGTCGGTTCCTGCTGTCCGTCCTCGCCGTGCTGCTCGGGGTGGCGTTCGTCGCCGGCACGTTCTCGCTGCGGACCATGCTGTCGAGCACCTTCACCGACATCATCAGCAGCTCGCTCGTCGGGGACGCCTACCTCCGCGGCGCCGAGGAGGTGGCCGGCGGCGTGGGCGGGGACCCGACCGGCGGGTCGGGCCGGAACCGCATCCCGCTCGAGGTGGCCGACGAGGCGCGGCAGGTGGACGGTGTCCGGGCCGTCCTGCCCGACCTCACCGGGCCGATCGTCGTCGTCGGGGCCGACGGCACGGCCGTCATCAGCGGCGGCGGCGCGCCGAGCTTCGGCGTGGGCCTGCACCCGGAGGACCCGGCCGCATCGGTCGTCGCGGGCCGCGCCCCGGACGGTGCGGGTCAGATCGCCCTGGAGTCCGCGAGCCTCGAGGCCTCCGGCCTGGCGGTCGGGGACACGACGACCGTCGTGGTCGGCGAGGGGCTGAGCGAGGTGGAGGTGGTCGGCGAGGTCGCGTTCGGCGCACCCGTCGCCGGCGCCACCATCGTGTTCCTCGACGTCGCGACGGCGACCGCGGTCTACGCCGCGGACGGCACCGTCTCGACCATGGCCGTCTACGCGGAGGACGGTGTCACCGAGGCGCAGCTCGTCGAGCGGCTCGAGGCGGCGATCGACGCCCCCGAGGTCGCGGCCGTGACGGGCGAGGACCTGCGCACCGAGTCCGAGGAGTCCGTGCAGCAGGTGCTCGGGTTCATCTCCACGTTCCTGCTGGTCTTCGCCGCGATCTCGCTCTTCGTCGGCGCGTTCATCATCGCCAACACGTTCCAGATGGTCGTCCGGCAGCGCCAGCGCGAGTTCGCGATGCTGCGCGCCGTCGGGGCGTCGCCCGCCCAGGTGTTCACCTCGATCCTCGTCCAGGCACTCGTCGTCGGGGTCCTCGGCTCCGCGGCCGGCGTGGGGGCGGGCGTCGCCCTGGTGGCCGGGCTGCGCGGGTTCTTCGCGGCGATGGGGATGGAGCTGTCCGGGCGGATCCCGCTCGACGGCTTCACGGTCCTCGTGTCCGTGGTCACGGGCACGCTGGTCAGCGTCGTCGCCGCGGCGGTGCCCGCCCGCCGGGCCGCGCTCACCCCGCCCGTGGAGGCGATGCGGGACGAGGTGGCCGCGCACGAGCGCGGGTCGGTCCTGCGGGCCGCGTCCGGCGCGGTGCTCCTCGTGGGCGGCGTGGTCGCCGTCGCGGCGGCCGTGCAGGGCGTCGAGAACGCCGGGACGGTCCTGGGGGCGGGTGCGGCCGCCGTCGTCGTGGCGGTCCTGCTCCTCGCGCCGGCGGTCGTGCCCCCGGCACTGGGCGTGCTCGCGGCGCCGTTCGTCGCCGCGGTACGCCCGCTGGGGGCGCTCGCCCGCGGCAACGTGACGCGCCTGCCGCGCCGCACGGCGAGCACGGCCAGCGCCCTGATGATCGGCATGGCGCTCGTCGGCGCCGCGGCGGTGCTCGCGACCTCGACGCAGGCCTCGACGCGGGTGATCGTCGAGAACGAGTCGACCTCCGACCTCCTCGTGCAGTCCGCCGCGCAGTCCGTCCCGGCGGAGGTGCCCGGGCAGATCGCCGCCCTCGAGGGGGTGGCCCGGGCGGACGCCGTGCGCTTCGCCGCGGTCGCCGTCGACGGCGAGACCCGCTTCACCGTCGGCCTGCCGCCGGGAGCGTTCGGGACGGCACTCGACGTCCCGCTCGTGGACGGCTCCTTCGAGGCGTTCGCCGACGGTCAGGTCGCGGTCCAGCGGGCCCGCGCCGAGGACGAGGGCTGGGCCGTCGGGGACGAGCTGGAGCTCGCGGGCTCCCTGGGCAGCCGCGTCGTCACCATCGGCGCGGTCGTGGAGTCCCGGGCGCTCGGCGCGCCGGTCATCCTGCCGGAGGACGTCTTCACGGCCCTGGTCCCCGCCACGGAGGGCGCGATCGACACGGTCTTCGTGGTGGCCGCGGAGGGGACGGACGTCGAGGCGCTGCGCGAGGACGTGACGGCCGTCGTCCAGCCGTACGTGGTGCTGTCGGTCCTGGACAACGAGGCCTTCGCGGACCAGCTCGCCGACCAGGTCGACCAGGTGCTCGTCATCCTCTACGCGCTGCTCGGCCTGTCGATCGTCATCGCGGTGCTCGGCATCGTCAACACGCTCGCGCTGTCCATCGCCGAGCGCACCCGGGAGATCGGCCTGCTCCGGGCCGTCGGCCTCGGCCGGCTCCAGCTCGCCTCGGTCGTCACCATCGAGTCCGTGCTGACCGCCGTGTTCGGGACCGTCCTCGGGGTGGCCGTGGGCGTCGGTCTCGCGGCGACGCTGCCGACGGTGTTCGCCGACGAGGGGCTCAGCGAGCTCGCGATCCCGTGGGGCCAGCTCGGCGTGCTCGTGGGGCTCGCCGTCGTCATCGGCGTCGTCGCCGCCCTGTGGCCGGCGATCCGGGCGGCGCGGATGGACGTGCTGGACGCCGTGTCCTACGAGTGAGCGGCGGTCGGTGGCCCGACCTCGTTCGGCACTACGCTCGCACCGCCGGGGGAGCGACGGCGACGCCCGGCCGACGACGGCGCGGCGCGAGGAGGTGATGGCGGTGGCACCGACCGTGGGGTACGCCGCGGCGCTGGAGCAGTTCCACCCGCGCGAGGTGCTCGAGCTCGCCGTGCTCGCCGAGCGGCACGGGTTCTCCGGCGTCATGGCCGCGGACCACTTCCAGCCGTGGGTGCCCGCGCAGGGGCAGTCGTCCTTCGTGTGGAACGTGCTCGCGGCGCTGGGCGAGCGGACCGCCGGGGACCTGGGCCCGGGGGTCACCGCGCCAACCTTCCGGTGGCACCCGGCGATGGTCGCCCAGGCGTCGGCGACGCTCGCGGCGATGTACCCGGGCCGGCACTGGCTCGGCATCGGCTCGGGCGAGGCGCTCAACGAGCACGTCGTCGGCGGGTACTGGCCCGAGGCACCGGAGCGCATCCACCGGATGTTCGAGGCGCTGGAGGTCATCAAGAAGCTCTTCAGCGCCTCGCTCGCGGGCCGTGACGTCAAGTACCAGGGCGACTTCTACCGCCTCGAGTCCACACGGCTGTGGACCATGCCGGACCAGGCCCCGCCGGTCCTCGTGGCGACGGCGGGCCCGGTGACGGCCCGGCGGGCCGGCCGGCACGCCGACGGCCTCATCACCGTGGGTGCGCCGCCGGAGAAGATCGCGCACCTCTTCGCGCGCTTCGACGAGGGCGCCCGCGAGGCCGGCCGTGACCCGTCCAGGATGCCGCGCGTGCTCCAGGTCCACCTGTCCTGGGCGGCGACCGACGAGGAGGCCATGGCCAACGCGCTGCGGGAGTGGCCCAACGGCGGCATGCGGTTCCCCAAGGCGGACGTGCGGAACCCGTCCGACTTCGAGCAGATGGCGCGGCTCGTCCGCCCCGAGGACTTCGCCGGGCGGATGGTGGTGTCCGCGGACCCGGACGTCCACCGGGCGGAGCTCCAGCGGTACGTCGACCTCGGGTTCGACCGGATCTACCTGCACAACGTCGGACGCAACCAGCGGGAGTGGATCGAGGTGTTCGGTCGCGACGTCCTGCCCGCGCTGACGCGGTGAGCGGGCGGGAGACGGTCCGCCTCGAGGTGTGGGCCCCCGCCGGGCTGGGCGAGGTCCGCCCCGGGGACGACCTCGTCGCCCTGGTCGGGGACCTCCTGGCGGCCGACGGCGGCGTGGAGGACGGCGACGTCGTCGTCGTCACCAGCAAGATCGTCTCGAAGGCGGAGGGCCGGGTCGTCGAGGCCGCCGACCGCGAGGACGCCATCACCGCCGAGACGGTGCGGGTCGTGGCGACGCGGCCGCACGCCGACGCCCCCGGGGTCCTGCGCATCGTGGAGAACCGGCTCGGCCTGGTCATGGCCGCCGCGGGCGTGGACGCCTCGAACACGCCGGACGGCACCGTCCTGCTGCTGCCGGAGGACCCGGACGCCTCGGCGCGCCGCCTGCGACGGGGGCTGCAGGAGCGCTTCGGCGTGCGGCTCGCGGTGGTGCTCAGCGACACCGCCGGGCGGCCGTGGCGCGCCGGGCTGACGGACATGGCGATCGGCGTCGCGGGCCTGCGGCCCCTGCTGGACCTGCGCGGCGGGGTCGACGCGCACGGCCGAGCGCTGTCGGTCACGGTGACTGCGATCGCCGACGAGGTCGCGGCCGCGAGCGAGCTGGTGCGCGGCAAGGCCGACGGCCGCCCGGTCGCCGTCGTCCGGGGCGTGGCCGAGCACGTCACCGACGACGACGGCCCGGGCGCCCGGTCGGTGGTCCGTGCCTCCGACGAGGACCTCTTCCGCCTCGGCAGCGCCGAGGCGCACGAGGAGGGGCGGCGCGAGGGCTACCGCGCGGGGTGGGCGCTGT
>NZ_CAMPHH010000085.1 GCF_946885855.1 uncultured Actinotalea sp.
CCCTGCCACCGACCCTCCCGCCGCCGCGAGCCCGGAGGACCGCCACCACGTCGTCGTCGTCGGCTCGGGGTTCGGGGGGCTGTTCACCACCCGTGCGCTCGCGCGCGACCCCCGCGTCAAGGTGACGATGATCGCCGCGACCGGGCACCACCTCTTCCAGCCGCTCCTGTACCAGGTCGCGACCGGCATCCTGTCCGAGGGCGAGGTCGCGCCCGCGACCCGTGACGTGCTGCGTCGCCAGCGCAACGCGCGGGTCCTCCTCGGCACGGTCACGGACGTCGACCTCGCCGCCCGCGAGGTGACGTCGACCTCGCCGGCCGGCACGGCGACGACGTCGTACGACAGCCTCGTCGTCGCGGCGGGTGCCGGGCAGTCGTACTTCGGCAACGACCACTTCGCGCGGTACGCCCCCGGGATGAAGAGCATCGACGACGCCCTCGAGCTCCGCGGCCGGATCTTCGGCGCCTTCGAGCTCGCCGAGCTGTCCCGGGACCCGGCCGAGCGCCGCCGGCTCCTCACCTTCGTCGTCGTCGGGGCCGGTCCGACCGGGGTCGAGATGGCCGGCCAGATCGCCGAGCTCGCGCACCGTGCGCTGCGCGGGAACTTCCGGCACATCGATCCGCGCGAGAGCCGGATCGTGCTCGTCGACGGCTCCCCCGCCCTGCTGGGCACGTTCAGCGAGCGCCTGTCCCGCGCAGCGGCGCGCCAGCTCGAGCAGCTGGGCGTCGAGGTCCAGCTCGAGCGCCTCGTGACCGGCGTCGACGCCGACGGGGTGGACCTCCGGGCGCCCGACGGGACCGTCGCGCGGATCGAGGCCCGGTGCAAGGTGTGGGCCGCCGGCGTGGCGGCATCACCGCTGGGTGCGCAGCTCGCCGAGCGGTCGGGCGCGGCGACGGACCGCGCCGGTCGCGTGCACGTCGAGCCGGACTGCACGCTCCCCGGACACCCCGAGGTCTTCGTCATCGGCGACATGATGGCGCTCGACGGCCTGCCCGGGGTCGCCCAGGTCGCGATGCAGGCGGGTCGGCACGCCGCCGCGACCATCCGCCGCCGCCTGGACGGCGCCGCCGCCCCGCGGCCGTTCCGTTTCCGCGACAAGGGCAGCATGGCGACCGTGTCCCGCTTTCACGCCGTCGCCGACGTGCGGGGCCTCGAGCTGTCCGGCCTGCCGGCGTGGGTGATGTGGCTCGCCGTGCACGTCTTCTACCTCATCGGCTTCAAGAACCGCGTCACCACGCTCCTGCACTGGGCCGTGAGCTTCGTCGGGCGCGACCGGTCCGAGCGCACGGCCACGCTCCAGCAGGTCCGCGCCCGGGAGGCGCTGGCGGCGCTGGAGGCGCTGGAGGCGCAGGCCGGCGGCGCGGCCGCGCTGGGCGAGGGCGCGCCGGAGGTGTCCGCCGGGGCGAGGTCGGACGAGCGTCACCTCACCGCGTCGGCGGACCGTCCGACCTCCGACGCGCCCCGTCAGGGGACCTGACGGGGCTGCGCCCTCCGCGTCAGGGCAGGTCTGCCGGCGGCGCGTCCCCCTCGTGGACCCGGTCCGCGGCCGGGACGCCGACCCCGTCGGCGGTCATCTCCTCCTCGTAGCCGGAGTGCGGCGAGTCGGACAGGCCGTGCCCGTCCCGGGCGGGCTCCTCGAGCGCGGCGTCCGGGTCCTGGCCCGGCTCGTCGGGGATGGGGGTCGAGACGTCGTCCTCGCTCATGGTGCCTCCTCGTCGGGCGGGTCCGGTCGCGCCCAGCGGACCACCCCGCGCGGTGGTCGGCAACCGCGCCCGGCGACCACGACCACCGCGGACGGGACGCGCTCCGCCGCCCGGCGCAGCGCGCAGGACTCCCGGACCGACCGGCGCGTCCTCCGGATGCGCGCCCGACCACCCGCCCACATGCTGAAACCCCGGGCGGCCGCAGGAACCGTCTCGGGACACGGGGGCTCCGGCTCCCGTACCGGGAGGCGGTCGACCGACCTCCTCCCGCATCGATGAAGGGGGAACCGATGACCCACCCCACGGCCGGCACGCCCGGCACGACGCGCACGGCAGACCGTGCGCCCTACCAGTACCTCGCCCTCACGATCGGCGTGGTCTACCTGCTCGTCGGACTGGCGGGCTTCCTCGTCACCGGGTTCGACGGCTTCGCGGAGCACGACCCCGACAAGAGCCTGCTCGGCTTCCACGTGAACCCGCTGCACAACATCGTGCACCTCGTCATCGGGGCCGCGGGCCTCGCCCTGTGGCGCACCCGTCCGGGCGCCCGGACGTACGGTTGGCTCCTGGCGATCGGCTACGGCGTGACCTTCCTCTACGGCCTCTTCGCCGTGAACGACCCGGACATCAACTTCCTCAACATCAACGGCGCGGACAACGGGCTGCACGCCGTCAGCACCCTGGCGGGCCTGGCCATCGCCCTGTGGCCGGACCGCCACCGCGACCGCGTCTGAACCGACGGCCGGCGGGTGCGCACCCGCCGTCCGTGAGCCGAGGGGCGGTCCCACCGGGCCGCCCCTCGCCTCTGCCCGTACCACCGCTCCCGAGGAGACCTGCCGTGGAACCCAGCCCCCTCACCGCCACCGTCGTCGTCTCGGGACGGGTCCAGGGCGTGGGCTTCCGCTGGTGGACACGACGCCGGCTGGAGGAGCTCCGCCTCGAGGGCGAGGCCACGAACCTGCCCGACGGCACCGTCCAGATCCACGTCCGGGGCGCCGCCGCCGACGTCGACCGGCTCCTCACGATCCTGCGCGCCGGCGGGACCCCGGGCCGGGTCAGCGACGTGCGGCTGCTCACCGCGAGCCGGCCGGACGCGGCGCAGCAGACGAGGCCGGACGTTCCCGGCGAGGGCCCGGTCGTCCACGACGTCGTCGTCGTCGGTGGCGGGCCCGCGGGCCTCAGCGCGGCCCTGGTCCTCGGCCGCTCGCGCCGTGACGTCGTCGTCGTCGACGACGGTCGGCCGCGGAACGCCGGCGCCGAGCACGTCCACGGCTACCTCGGCATGGAGGGCGCGCGCCCGCTCGATGTCCTGGCCCGGGGACGGGAGGAGGTCGAGCGCTACGGCGTCCGCGTGGTGACCGGGACGGCCGCCGCGGTCAGGCCCCCGGCCACCGCCGCAGTCACCTCCGACCGCGCTCCCGAGGTCGCGCGCCGCGGTGCGTCCCCCGGCCCGCTCACCGTCCGTCTGGCCGACGGCACCGCGCTGCTCGCCCGGCGGGTCCTGGTCACGACCGGCATGCGGGACGAGCTGCCGGACGTGCCCGGCATGGCCGAGCGCTGGGGGCGTGACGTCCTGCACTGCCCCTACTGCCACGGCTGGGAGCACCGGGACGAGCGCCTGCTCGTGCTCGCCACCCATGCCGGCGAGGTCGAGAAGGCGCTCACGGTCCGGCAGTGGTCCCCCGCCGTGACGCTCGTGCTGCACCGCTTCACGGGCGCCCCGGTCGACCGGCTCACCGCCCGGCGCCTGGAGGCGAGCGGCGTCGAGGTGGTCGAGGGGACGGTGGACGCCCTGCTCGTGCGGGACGACCACCTCCATGGCGTCCGCCTCGCCGACGGTCGGGCGCTGGCCTGCGACGCCGTCGTCGTGCAGCCACGACTTGTCGCCCGCGACGACCTGCTCGTGGCGGCGGGCGTCCGGCTGGAGGCCGGACCGTTCGGGGAGTACGTCGTCACGGACGACCGCGGCCGCACGGCGGTGCCCGGCGTGTGGGCGGCCGGCAACGTCACGGTGCCGCAGGCGCAGGTGGTCACCGCCGCCGCCGACGGCGTCCGGGCGGCCGTCGCGATCGACCACGAGCTCGTCCTCGAGGACGCCGACCGGACCGTCGCCGCAGCGGACGGCTCCTCGCCGGCGCGCGCGGCCCGCTGACGACGCACCCGGCCCGCTGACGCTCCCCGCCGCCATGACGGCCGCCACGGCCGACGAGGTCCGCGCAGCCGTCGAGGAGCCCCCCTCCCGGCCCTCGCTGGACGCAGGACGCCCCCGGCCGCGAGGGCGGTCGGGGGCGTCCGGTGTCATCGGGTGCCGGCGGGCGTCAGCCCTTGGCCTGCGCCTCCGTGCCGATGCGGTGCACGGTGAGCGAGTTCGTCGTCCCGGGGACGCCGACGGGCGCACCGAACACGATGACGACGATGTCGCCGTCCTCCGCCATGCCGTTCGCCCGCAGCGTCTGGTCCACCTGCCGCACCATGGCGTCCGTGTGCTCGACGGTGGGCACCTCGTAGGTCTGCACGCCCCACGTCAGCGCGAGGGTGTTGCGCACGTGCTTGACCGGCGTGAACGCGACGAGCGGGATGTGGGCGCGCAGGCGGGACACGCGCCGGGCCGAGTCGCCGGACTGCGTGAACGTCACCAGGTACTTCGCGCCGAGGGTCTCGCCGATCTCCGCCGCGGCGCGGGTGATCGCACCCCCGCGCGTCTGCGGGGTCCAGCCGAGCGGGGCGATGCGGTCGAACCCGTGCTCCTCGGTGTTCTCGATGATCCGTGCCATCGTGCGCACGGCCTCGATCGGGTAGTCGCCGACGCTCGTCTCGCCGGAGAGCATGACCGCGTCCGCGCCGTCGAGCACCGCGTTGGCGCAGTCGCTCGCCTCGGCGCGCGTCGGGCGCGGTGCCGAGATCATCGACTCGAGGACCTGCGTGGCCACGATGACCGGCTTGGCGGAGCGGCGGCTCAGCTCGATCGCGCGCTTCTGGACGAGCGGCACCTGCTCCAGGGGCAGCTCGACGCCGAGGTCGCCACGGGCGACCATGACGCCGTCGAAGGCGTCGACGATCTCCGCGAGGTTCTCGACCGCCTGGGGCTTCTCGACCTTGGCGATGACGGGGACCGTCCGGCCCTCCTCGCGCATGATCCGCGCGACGTCCTCGTAGTCGGCCGCGCTGCGGACGAAGGACAGGGCGATGACGTCGGCACCCAGGCGCAGCGCCCAGCGCAGGTCCTCCTCGTCCTTGTCGGACATCGCGGGGACGCTCACCGCGACACCCGGGAGGTTGAGGCCCTTGTTGTTCGAGACCGGGCCCGGCACCTCGACCCGCGTCACGACGCGGGGACCCTCGACAGCCGTGATCCGGACCGCGACGCGGCCGTCGTCGATGAGGATGCGGTCGCCGACCTTGGCGTCCCCGGGCAGGCCTTTGTAGGTGGTGGAGACGAGCTCCTTGGTGCCGGGCACGTCCTCCGTCGTGATGGTGAAGACGTCACCCTCGGCCAGCTCGTGCTTGCCGTCGACGAAGCGGCCGAGGCGGATCTTCGGCCCCTGGAGGTCGACGAGCACGGCCACGGCGCGGCCGGCGGCCTGCGCTGCCGCCCGCACGTTGTGGTAGACGACCTCGTGCTCCGAGGCGTCGCCGTGGCTGCGGTTGATCCGCGCGACGTCCATCCCCGCGTCGACCAGGGCCTGCAGCTGCTCGGGCGACGCCGTCGCCGGTCCGATGGTGCAAACGATCTTGGCTCTGCGCATGTCTCCAGCCTATGTCGGTGGGGCCGGCGGCCCCGCGGGCCACGGTCCCCGGACGGGCCACCGCGGCTGTGGTAGTGCTCTGCGGTGCCCTACGGGCGCATCGCCCGGGTGCTCGGGCTGACCGGCACCGGCAGCTCGCTGCTCCCGCGAAGGTACTTGTCGACGGCGGCCGCCGCAGCCCGTCCCTCGGCGATCGCCCACACGATGAGCGACTGGCCGCGGCCGGCGTCCCCGGCCACGAAGACGCCCGGGACCGACGAGGCGTAGTCCTCGCCGCGCGCGACGAGCCCGCGGCCGGTCACGTCCGCCCCGGTCTGCTCGGTGAGGGTGTCGACGTCGGGTCCGGTGAAGCCCATCGCGATGAGCACGAGGTCCGCGGGGATGACCTGCTCCGTGCCGGGCGTGGGCACCCGTCGCCCGTCCGGCAGGTACTCGGTGCGCGCCACGCGCAGCCCCGTCACGCGGCCCTCGTCGTCGCCCTCGAAGGCCACGGTCGAGGCGAGGTACGTCCGCTCGCCACCCTCCTCGTGCGAGGTGGAGACCTCGAACAGGACCGGGTCGACCGGCCACGGCTGGTTGTCCGGGCGCTCCGCCGGCGGCTGCTTGCCGATCGCGAGCGTCGTGACGGAGGCGGCACCCTGGCGCAGCGCGGTGCCGAGGCAGTCCGAGCCGGTGTCCCCGCCGCCGATGATGACGACGTGCTTGCCTGCGGCCGTGATCTGGTCCGGCACCGCCACGCCCGCCACGACGTCGTTCGCCTGGTGCAGGTAGTCCATGGCGACGTGGATGCCGGCGAGGTCGGCCCCTGGCACCTGCAGCCCACGCGGGACGAGCGCCCCGGTGGCCACCACGACCGCGTCGTAGCGCGCGCGCAGCTCGCGCCAGGTGATGTCGACGCCGATCTCCACGCCCGGCCGGAACCGCGTGCCCTCGGCCTCCATCTGCGCGATCCGGCGGTCGATGAGGTCCTTCTCGAGCTTGAAGTCCGGCACCCCGTACCGCAGCAGCCCGCCGATCCGCTCGTCCCGCTCGAAGACGGCCACGGTGTGGCCGGCACGGGTGAGCTGCTGGGCCGCCGCGAGCCCGGCCGGCCCGGAGCCGACGACGGCGACCGTGGACCCGGTGAGGAAGTGCGGCAGCTGCGGGGTGACGAGGCCGCGCGCGAAAGCCTCCTCCGCGATCGACACCTCGACGTTCTTGATCGTCACGGGCGGCTGGGTGATGCCGAGGACGCACGACGTCTCGCACGGCGCCGGGCAGATCCGGCCCGTGAACTCCGGGAAGTTGTTCGTCGCGTGCAGCCGGTCGCTCGCCTCGGCCCACAGCCCCTTGTGGACGAGGTCGTTCCACTCCGGGATGAGGTTGCCCAGGGGGCAGCCGGAGTGGCAGAACGGGATGCCGCAGTCCATGCACCGGCCCGCCTGCCGGTGCAGGACGACGGCCGCCTCGGGGTCCTCGAGCGTCGAGCGGTGCTCGTGGACCTCCTTCCAGTCCATGAGACGCACGGGCACGGGACGTCCGGCCGGGACCTCGCGGTCGCGGACCTTCAGGAAGCCACGGGGGTCAGCCACGGGTCACCTCCAGGATCTTGTCCCACACACCCGGTGCGGTGAGGTCGAGGCCCTGCTCCTGGGCGCTGGCGAGCGTGGCCCGCATGCGGTCGTACTCCGTCGGCACGACGCGCGTGAAGCGCTCCAGGGAGGCGGGCAGGTCGGCGAGGAGCTCGGCGGCGCGCAGCGACCCCGTCTCCTCGTGGTGACGGCGCAGCAGGTGCTCCACGACGACGGCGTCCTCGTCCCCGAGCGCCGTCAGGGCGAGCTCGCCCGCCGCGAGGGCCGGGGCGTTGACCGCGCCGGGACGCAGGTCCAGGACGTAGGCGTGGCCGCCCGACATCCCGGCGCCGAAGTTCCGCCCGGTACGGCCGAGCACGAGCACCGTGCCGCCGGTCATGTACTCGCAGCCGTGGTCCCCCACGCCCTCGACGACGAGCGTCGCACCCGAGTTCCGGACGGCGAAGCGCTCGCCGACGACGCCGCGCAGGAAGATCTCCCCCGACGTCGCCCCGTAGCCGATGACGTTCCCCGCGATGACGTCGCGGTCGCCGGAGAGGACGGCCGCGTGGTCCGGCCGGACCACGATGCGCCCGCCGGACAGCCCCTTGCCGACGTAGTCGTTGGCGTCGCCCAGCAGCCGCAGCGTCACCCCGCCCGGCAGGAAGGCGCCGAGCGACTGCCCCGCCGAGCCGGTCAGGGTCACGTCGATCGTGTCGTCCGGCAGGCCGTCGCCGCCGTACCGCTTCGTCACCTCGTGGCCGAGCATCGTCCCGACGGTCCGGTTGACGTTGCGGACCGGCAGCGAGATCCGCACCGGCTCGCGGCGCTCGAGGGCGTCGCCGGCCAGCGCGATGAGCTGGTTGTCCAGGGCCTTGTGCAGCCCGTGGTCCTGCGTCGTCGTGTTCCGCAGGGCGCTGCCCGGCGTCGGCTCCGGCCGGGCGAGGACGGGGCCGAGGTCCAGCCCGGACGCCTTCCAGTGGTCCACCGCCGCCCGCGTGTCGAGCGACTCGACGTGCCCGACCGCCTCGTCGACGGAGCGGAAGCCCAGCGCGGCGAGGTACTCGCGGACCTCGGTGGCGATGTACTCGAAGAACGTCTCGACGAACTCCGGCCTGCCCGTGAACCGGGCCCGCAGCTCCGGGTTCTGGGTCGCGACCCCGACCGGGCAGGTGTCCAGGTGGCAGACGCGCATCATGACGCAGCCGCTCACGACGAGGGGCGCGGTCGCGAACCCGAACTCCTCGGCGCCCAGGAGGGCGCTGACGACGACGTCGCGGCCGGTCTTCATCTGCCCGTCCACCTGCAGCACGATCCGGTCGCGCAGGTTGTTGAGCACGAGCGTCTGCTGCGCCTCCGCGAGCCCGATCTCCCACGGCGTCCCGGCGTGCTTGAGCGACGTCAGCGGGCTCGCGCCCGTGCCGCCGTCGTGACCGGAGATGAGGACGACGTCGGCGTGCGCCTTGGAGACGCCCGCCGCGACGGTCCCGACGCCGAACTCGCTGACGAGCTTGACGTGCACCCGCGCGGCGGGGTTGGCGTTCTTGAGGTCGTGGATGAGCTGCGCGAGGTCCTCGATGGAGTAGATGTCGTGGTGCGGCGGCGGGGAGATGAGCCCGACGCCCGGTGTCGAGTGCCGGGTCCGCGCCACCCACGGGTACACCTTGGTACCGGGCAGCTGCCCGCCCTCGCCGGGCTTGGCGCCCTGCGCCATCTTGATCTGCAGGTCGTCGGCGTGGGTGAGGTACTCCGCCGTCACGCCGAAGCGCCCGGAGGCGATCTGCTTGATCGCGCTGCGCCGCTCCGGGTCGCGCAGGCGCTCCGGGTCCTCCCCGCCCTCGCCGGTGTTCGACCGTCCGCCGAGCCGGTTCATCGCGATGGCCAGCGTCTCGTGCGCCTCGGCCGAGATGGAGCCGTAGGACATCGCGCCGGTGTTGAACCGCTTGACGATCTCGCTGACCGGCTCGACCTCGTCGAGCGGGACGGGCGGCCGGACGCCGTCGGCGAAGGTCAGCAGGCCGCGCAGGGTCATGAGCCGCTTCGCCTGGTCGTCCACGCGGCGCGTGTACTGCCGGAAGACGTCGAGCTGGCGGGTCCGGGTCGAGTGCTGGAGGCGGAAGACCGTCTCCGGGTCGAAGAGGTGCTCCTCCCCGTCCCGGCGCCACTGGTACTCGCCGCCGACCGTCAGGCGCTGGTGCGCCTGCGGGTTGCCGGAGGCGGGGTAGGCGTCGGCGTGCCGGGACGCGACCTCCGCTGCGAGGACGTCGAGCCCCACCCCGCCGAGCCGGCTCGTCGTGCCCGCGAAGTAGCGGTCGATGACGTCCTGGGCGAGGCCGACGGCCTCGAACACCTGGGCGCCCCGGTAGGAGGCGATCGTCGAGATCCCCATCTTGCTCATGACCTTGAGCACGCCCTTGCCGAGCGCCTTGATGAGGTTGGCGACGGCCTTCTCGGGGCTGACGTCGCCGAGGGCCCCTTCGCGGGCCATGCGCTCGACGGTCTCCATCGCCAGGTAGGGGTTCACCGCGGCCGCGCCGTAGCCGATGAGGAGCGCGACGTGGTGCACCTCGCGCACGTCGCCCGCCTCGACCACGAGGCTGACCCGGGTGCGGGTGTTGCGGCGCAGCAGGTGGTGGTGCACCGCGCTGGACAGCAGCAGCGACGGGATGGGCGCCAGGTCCGCGTTGGAGTCACGGTCGGACAGGACGATGAAGGAGACGCCCTCCTCCAGGGCCTGGTCGACCTCGGCGAAGATCTTCTCCAGGCGCTTCTCGAGCGCGTCGTGGCCGCCGTCGGCCCGGTACAGGCCCTTGACCGTGACGGTCCGGAACACGCCCGCCAGCTGCGGGTCGCGGTCGATCCGGACGATCTTGGCCAGCTGGTCGTTGTCGAGCACCGGGAACGGCAGCACGAGCTTGCGCGCGTGCTCGGGCACGTCGGCGAGCAGGTTGGGCTCGGGGCCGATGGCGCCCCCGATGGACGTCACCAGCTCCTCGCGGATCGCGTCCAGCGGCGGGTTGGTCACCTGCGCGAACATCTGGGTGAAGTAGTCGAACAGGAGGCGGGGCCGCTGCGAGAGCACCGCGATCGGGGTGTCGGAGCCCATCGCGCCCAGCGGCTCGGCACCCGTGGCGGCCATCGGCGTCAGGATGACGCGCAGCTCCTCCTCGGTGTAGCCGAAGGCCCGCTGACGGCGGCGCACCGACGCGGGGCTGTGCTGGACGTGCTCCCGCTCGGGCAGCTGGTCGAGGAAGACGGAGTGGTCCTGGACCCACTGCGCGTAGGGCCGCTGCGCCGCCAGCTGGGACTTGATCTCCTTGTCGTCGATGACCCGGCCCGCACCGGTGTCGACGAGGAACATCTTCCCGGGCTCGAGACGGCCCTTCTCGCGGATCGTCGAGGGGTCCAGGTCCAGCACACCGCTCTCGCTGGCGAGGACGACGAGACCGTCGTCGGTGACCCAGTAGCGCCCGGGGCGCAGGCCGTTGCGGTCCAGGACCGCGCCGATGACGGTGCCGTCGGTGAAGGTCAGCGCCGCGGGCCCGTCCCAGGGCTCCATGAGCGAGGCGTGGTACTCGTAGAACGCCCGCCGGTCCGGGTCCATCTCGGCGTGGTTCTCCCACGCCTCCGGGACCATCATGAGCACGGCGTGCGGCAGGCTCCGCCCCGCGAGGTGGAGCAGCTCGAGCACCTCGTCGAAGCTCCCGGAGTCGCTCGCCCCGGGCGTGCAGACCGGCAGCAGCGGCGTGAGGTCCCCGAGCAGCTCGCTGGACAGCGTCGACTGGCGGGCGGCCATCCAGTTGCGGTTCCCGCGCACCGTGTTGATCTCGCCGTTGTGCGCGACGAGCCGGAAGGGCTGCGCCAGGGGCCAGGACGGGAAGGTGTTCGTCGAGAACCGGGAGTGAACCAGGGCCAGCTCGGAGGCGTAGCGCGGGTCGGACAGGTCCGGGAAGAACGGCTCGAGCTGCGCCGTCGTCAGCATGCCCTTGTACGTGAGGGTGCGCGCCGAGAGGGACGCGAAGTACAGGCCCAGCTCCCGCTCCGCGCGCTTGCGGACGCGGTAGGCGCGGCGGTCCAGGTCGAGGCCGGCGAGCGCGCGCGCCGGGTCGGCGACAACGAGCTGGCGGAACACCGGCATGCTCGCGCGGGCCGTGGGCCCGACCAGCTCGGCCGTGACGGGCACGTCGCGCCAGGCGAGCACCTCCAGGCCCTCGTCGGCGACGAGGCGCTCGACGTCCGCGACGCCCCGCAGGAGGGCCTCGGGGTCCGTCGGCAGGAACGCCATGCCGATCGCGTAGTGCCCCGGCGCGGGCAGCTCCGCGTCCACGACGTCCCGCAGGAAGGCGTCCGGGATCTGGGTGAGGATGCCGGCACCGTCACCGCTGTCGGTCTCCGCGCCGACGGCGCCGCGGTGGTCCAGGTTGAGCAGGGCGGTCAGGCCCGCGTCGACGATGTCGCGCCCGGGCGTGCCCCGGAGCGTCGCGACGAAGGCGACGCCGCAGGCGTCGTGCTCGGCCGCGGGGTCGTACAGACCCTGGGCTGCGGGCATGGCGCTGTGAGCCGGCCGGTTCATGTGTACCGTCCTCGCTGTCACCCGGGGCGGGGCCCAGGTCCTGATCGGGGGGTTCACACCGGGACGCCGTCGGCCCGTTGCGGATGAGGGACGGCCTCCTCGCGGGCACGTCACGCGGGATCCCTGTCCGCGTCGCGTGTCCGGCTCGGCGACCGCACGCCTCAGCTGGGGTCCACGGCCGGGGCTTCCTGGCCGTCGGCGGACCGCAGCTGCACAGTGGTCTCACGCCCGGGGTGGCGACGTCCGACCACGACGAAGGCTACCAGCGCCGCACCACCCACCAGGATGGACGTCCAGACGTTCAGCCGCAGCCCCAGGACCGTCTCAGCCGGGTCGATCCGCAGCGCCTCGATCCAGACCCGCCCGGCCGTGTACAGGACGACGTAGAGCCAGAACACCCGGCCGTGGCCCAGCCGGAAGCGCCGGTCGGCCCAGATGAGCACCGCGGCGGCGGCGAGGTTCCACACCATCTCGTAGAGGAACGTCGGGTGGAACAGCGTGTCCGCGGGCAGGCCGTCGGGGATCGGGGTGTTCGGATCGGTGACCTCGAGCCCCCAGGGCAGATCGGTCGGCAGGCCGAACAGCGCCCACGCACGCTGGGCGTAGCGCACCGCCTCCCAC
>NZ_CAMPHH010000086.1 GCF_946885855.1 uncultured Actinotalea sp.
GCGGTCGCGGCCTGCCGGACCCCGGTCGTCAGCGCCATCGGCCACGAGACCGACAGCCCGCTGCTGGACCTCGTCGCGGACCACCGGGCCTCGACGCCGACGGACGCCGGCAAGTGCGTCGTCCCCGACGTCGGCGAGGAGCGGGCCAGGCTGGTCCAGGCCCGCGGACGGATCCGCGTCGCGGTGAGCCAGCGCCTGCACCGGGAGACGGACCGCCTGGGTTCGCTGCGCTCGCGCCCGGTGCTCGCGCGTCCGGAGCTCCTCCTGGACGGTCGGCACGCCGACGTGGAGCGGCTGCGCGCCTCCGCGTGCCGGGCACTGGAGGACCGCATCCGTGCCGGCCACGCCGAGGTGGCGCGGCTGGACGCCCAGGTCCGCGCGCTGTCGCCGGCCGCGACGCTGGAGCGTGGCTACGCCGTCGTCCAGCGGGCCGCGGACGGCGTCGTCGTCCGCGCGCCGGGCGACGCCCCCGCCGGGACCGGCCTGCGGCTGCGTCTCGCCGACGGCGAGGTCGGCGCGACGAGCACCGGCACCCGCTTTACTGGGTCTCGCGTGGCCGAGCACAGCGTGGCCGAACCCGCCGTGGCCGAGCCCCGCTCGACCGAGCCCCGCGTGACCGCGCCCCGCACGGACCGTCGACGGTCCGCCACCACCCAGGAGGAGTGACGTGCCGGCCGACCGCCCCCGCCCGACCGACCCCACGCCCGTGGCCGACCTCAGCTACGAGCAGGCCCGGGACGAGCTGGTCGCCGTCGTCGCCCGTCTGGAGGCCGGCGGCGAGACGCTCGAGGGCTCGCTCGCGCTGTGGGAGCGGGGCGAGGCCCTCGCCCGGCGCTGCCAGGAGTGGCTCGACGGCGCGCGACGCCGCCTGGACGCCGCGCGCGCCGACGGCGCCCCGGGGGACAGGACCCGCGCCGCCACCGACGACGAGGACGACCCGACCGAGATCGAGGACGAGGCATGAGCGACGACCACACGTTCAACCCGGTCAGCACAGCGCCGTCCGACCCGGCGGCCGCCCCGACGGCTCCACCGACGGGACCGGGCACCCCGGAGGCCGGCGTCGACGTGCCACCCAGCGGCGTGGTGGCGGAGGACGTCGAGCAGCGTGCCTTCGACTCCGCAGCGGAGCCGGATCTGGGCGAGGTCGCCGTCGCCGGTGACGAGGGCGTCGCGCTCGTGGTCGGGGAGGCGCTCATCGACGTCGTGCAGACGTCCGACGGCGCCGTGGCCGAGCACCCCGGCGGCAGCCCGGCCAACGTGGCCCTGGGCCTGGGTCGCCTCGGGCGGGACGTGCACCTGCTGACGTGGTTCGGTCCGGACGCGCACGGCGCCCTGCTCCGCCGCCACCTCGAGGGCTCGGGCGTCACGGTGGTGCCGGGCAGCGAGTCCGCCGAGCGCACCTCCGTCGCCGTGGCCCACGTCGACCCGGCCGGGGTCGCCAGCTACGAGTTCGACCTGTCCTGGCACGTCCCCGAGCGCTGGACCGCGCCGTCGGGGGCCCCGGTGGTCGTCCACACCGGCTCGATCGCGGCCGTCCTCGAGCCGGGCGGCCCGGACGTCGCCCGCATCCTCGAGGCGCACCGGGGCACCGCCACCATCACCTACGACCCCAACCTGCGGCCCTCCCTCATGCCGCCGCCGGAGACGACGCGCGGCGTCGTCGAGCAGCTCGTCGCCCTGTCGGACGTCGTGAAGGTCAGCGACGAGGACCTCGCCTGGCTCGAGCCGGGCAGCGGACCCACCGAGGTCGCACAGCGGTGGGCCACCGCGGGTCCGGCGCTCGTCGTCGTCACGCGCGGCGGTGAAGGGGCGACGGCCGTGACCGCGGACGGCCGGGTCATCGACGTCGCGGCCCCCCGCGTCACGGTCGCGGACACCGTCGGCGCCGGCGACTCCTTCATGGGCGGGCTCATCGACGGCCTGTGGTCCGTGGGGCTGCTGGGCGCGGCCCACCGGCAGGCCCTGCGCGAGGCGGACGAGACCGTCCTGCGCGCCGTGCTGGCCCGCTGCGCGGAGATCGCCGCGATCACCGTGAGCCGGCCGGGCGCCAACCCGCCGACCACGGAGGAGCTCACCACGTCGCTCTGACGGCGGCCGCCCGAGGCGCACGCCGGTCACCGGTGGCCGTGGCGCACCGTCGGTGAGGCGCGACCCGGTGGCCGACGTCGTCGTCTCAGTCGCCGACGACCGGCACGACGACGTCGCTCGCCGGACCCGGGAGCGTCGCGCCGAGCCCGGCCGCGGCTGCGGTCCCGGCGAGCGCCACCGTCACTGCCACCACGAGGACGGCCTTGACCATGACGAGGCGCTGGCCCTCGGCCCTGCGCTCGAGGCGTGCTGCACGTGCGTGTCCCATCTCGGCCCCCTCGCCGTCGGCGACATCCACCTGCTTCGTGTGGCCGGTGGGCCACTCCTTGCACGTCGCCGGTCACCGGCACGGACGGGTCACGTCCGCTGCGTGCTGACGAGGCTCTGCCTCAGGAGGTCGAGCCTGCAGCCTGACGGTCGAGCTCGTCCAGGGCCAGGAGGACAGTGGACGCCGTCCACGCCAGGGGCGCAACCGCAGCGGGGCTCCCGTCGTGCAGGACCTTCTCCGGCAGCGAACCGCGCGACGTGCGGTGCGCGTCGAGCCAGTCCAGCCACCGCGTCGCGTCCTCGACGTCACCCGACGCGGCAGCCGTCAGGGCCCACATGGCCGTCTCGGGCGTCCACGAGACGCCGTCCCGCTTCCAGTCCTCACCCGGGGCGAGCCCCCCCGCCGGCCGCGCCATCCCCGCGGCGGCGTCCCGCCACGCCGCGGTGACCTGGGCGTCGGGCGCGCCGAAGGGCGGCATGAGCCACGCGACGGCGGTGTCCTGCGCCGTCCCCCCGAGCCGGCGCGGGTAGTGCGGCGCGAAGTGGCCCTCGACGCCCCGCTCCAGCAGCGCGACGAGGTCACCGACCGGCGGCTCGCCGAGCGCCGCCAGCACGGGCGCCGCCGCCCTCGTACCGGCGAGGAGCGGCGCGAGGGTGCCCAGGGTCGGGCGCCCCTCGGCCACCTCCCAGTAGTCCGGGAAGGCGGGGGGCAGTCCCGTGACGCGGTCCACCTGGTCCCGGATGGTGGCCACCGAGGAGGTCACCAGGGCCCGCAGCTCCTCGAGCCGGGCGTCGCGGCCCGGTCCGGCCGCCGCGTACCACTCGGCGACGCCCCAGAGCACCCAGCCGCTGCCGTCGAGCTGGGCCGGGCGTCCGTCCGGCACGTCCCCGGTCCCGTCGGGCAGGTAACGGGCGTGCAGCACGCCGCCGTCGGTGCTGCGCTCCTGCATCCGGGCGAGGTAGGCGAGGACCGCACGGGCGTCGTCCGGGTGGCCCGTCCGGGCCAGGGCCGCGGCGGTGAACGAGGCGTCCCGCGGCCACACGTACCGCCAGTACGGGCTCCCCGCGGCGAGCGACGCCCCGTTGTCGAGCACGAGGGCGTCGAGGTCACGCAGCGCCTGCTCGGCCATCGCGCGGTACCGCTCCGGCCCCGGTACGACGCCCCGCGCGAGCCACGCGTCCTGCCGCTCCCGCTGCGCCGGGTCGTCGCCGATCACCTCACCGACGGGCACGAGCCGCGGCACGCCGCCGGCGTCGAGCGCGACGCCGTCGGAGTAGAGCGCGATGCGCGCGTGGGCCGCCTCGTCGGGCCTGCTCGCCCCGGTCGCGAGCAGGCCCACCGCGAGCAGGGCGCTGCTGCCGACCAGCAGTCGGCGGCGTCGTCGGGCGAGGGGCATCGCCGCACCCTACGCACCCCGCGCGCGGTCGGGCCAGGGCCGGAGGGCCCGGTCGGCGAACCGGCACACACCGCGCCCACGCGGCCGGGGCCGCCGACCTGGATCCTCGTCAGGCGGCCCCGCGCTCGCCGTCGGCGGACTCACGCCGCTGCGCGCGCTCGAGCGCGGTCCGACGCTCCTCCTCGGTCTCGGCGTCGACCCGGCGGGCGGCCTCCTCGTCCCGGGAGAGGTTCTCCGAGGTCTCCGGGTCGAAGACCATGAGGCGCACGGGGTCGATCCACAGCCGGGCGGTGTCCCCGTCGCGGACGCGGCTCTCCGAGGACAGGACCGCGACGACCTGGCTGCGCATCCCCTCGCCGTCGAGCTCGCGGTCCAGCTCCTCGAGCTTCTTCGCCACGTCGGGGTTGGTCTCGAACGGGATGTAGGCGTAGAGCTCGGAGCCGAGCCACTCGGTGACGTCGATGTCCGCGTCGAACGCCACCCCCCGGTCGGCGTCCTCCACGAGGGCGGCGTCCTCGACGTGCTCGGGCCGGAAGCCGACGATGACCAGGCGGCGATCGCCGACGACACCGCGCAGCCGGTCGTCGAACGGGACCTCGGCGAAGGGCAGGCGCAGCACGTCGTCGCGGACCTCGCCCGGGACGAAGTTCATCGGCGGGGAGCCGATGAAGCCGGCGACGAAGAGGTTGACCGGCTGCTCGTAGAGCCCGCGCGGGCTGGCGACCTGCTGCAGCTCGCCCTTGCGCAGCACGGCGACCCGGTCGCCCAGGGTCATGGCCTCCGTCTGGTCGTGCGTGACGTAGACGGTCGTGGTGCCCAGTCGCCGCTGCATGCGCGCGATCTCCGTGCGCATCTGTCCACGCAGCTTCGCGTCGAGGTTCGACAGCGGCTCGTCGAAGAGGAAGGCGTCGGCCTGGCGGACGATCGCCCTCCCCATGGCCACGCGCTGGCGCTGCCCGCCGGAGAGGTTGGCCGGCTTGCGGTCGAGGTGCTCGCGGAGCTCGAGCGTGTCCGCCGCCTTCTCGACGCGACGGCGGATCTCGTCGTCGGAGAACTTGCCCTTCGCCAGCCGCAGCGGGAAGGCGATGTTCTCGAAGACGGTCAGGTGCGGGTAGAGCGCGTAGTTCTGGAACACCATCGCGAGGTTCCGGTCGCGCGGCGCCTTCTCGTTGACGCGCTTCCCGGCGATCTCGAGGTCGCCGTCGGTGATGTCCTCCAGTCCCACGATCATCCGCAGGAGGGTGGACTTCCCGCAGCCGGACGGGCCCACGAGGATGACGAACTCGCCGTCGGCGATGTCCAGGCTGACGCCCTTCACGGCGGGGAACCCGTCGCCGTACTTCTTGACGATGTCCTTCAGGACGATCGAGGCCATCGGTGACTCCTCAGGTGGTCGACGGGTGGGTGGTCGGGGCGCGCCCGGACGTGCGGGTGGTGCGGCGGGCGTCGTCGGCGGCGGTCATCCCTTCACCGCGCCCTGGGTGAGGCCGGCGACGATCTGCCGCTGGAACAGCACGACGAGGACGACGACGGGGACGGTGACGACGACGGCTGCCGCGGAGATCGAGCCCGTCGGCTCCTGGAACTGCGAGGCCCCGGTGAAGAACGCCAGGGCGGCCGGGACCGGGCGCGCCGCCTCGGTCGAGGTCAGGGAGATCCCGTAGACGAAGTCGTTCCACGCGATGAAGAACGCGATCAGCGCCGTCGTGAAGACGCCCGGCGCGGCGAGGGGGACGATCGCCTTGCGGAACGCCTGCCACGTCGTCGCGCCGTCGACCTGCGCGGCCTGCTCGAGCTCCCACGGGATCTGCCGGAAGAACGCCGAGAGGGTCCAGATCGAGATCGGCAGCGTGAGCGAGAGGTACGGGATGATCAGGCCCGCCCACGTGTCGTAGAGACCGATGTTCCGCCAGAGGTTGAACAGCGGCGTGACGACCGAGATGACCGGGAAGATCGAGACGCCGAGCGCCGTCGTCAGCACGAGCCGCTTGCCGGGGAAGTCCAGCCGCGCGATCGCGTAGGCGGCGAGCGTGGACAGGACGACGGCGATCGCGGTCGCGATGAGCGAGATGCCGACCGAGTTCCGCAGCGCGGACAGGAAGAGGTCCTGCGCGCCGCCGACGAGGATCTGCTCGTAGTTGACCAGCGTCGGGTTCTGCGGCAGGAAGAGCCCGGACTGCAGCTCGCTGGACGGCTTGAAGCTGGTCGCCAGGATCGAGGCGACCGGGAAGAGAGCGTAGAGCAGGACCAGGACGGCGATCCCGATCCAGACGACGCGCTGCCGCGTGCTGAGCCCGGCCATCAGCTCTCCCCCCTCGCGCCGGCCAGATCGACCTTGAAGAGCCTGATCGCCACGATGCAGATGGCGATGACGCAGAGGAAGAGCAGCACCGACAGGGCGGACCCGAGGCCGATCTCCAGACGGGAGATCGACTGCCGGTAGGCCAGCAGCGACAGCACCTCGGTGCCGTTCGCGCCGTTGGTCATGATGAACACGTTGTCGAAGATGCGGAACGCGTCGAGCGCCCGGAACAGGACCGCGACCATGATCGCCGCCTTCATGTTCGGGATGGTCACCCGGCGCATCCGCTGCCACCAGGTCGCGCCGTCGACCGCCGCCGCCTCGTCGAGGTCGCCGGGGACCTGCGCCAGGCCGGCCAGGAGCAGCAGCGAGATGAACGGCGTCGTCTTCCACACCTCGGAGGCGATGATGACGAAGAGGCTCGTCCCCTGGCTCGCGAACCAGTTGAGGTTCTCGTCGATGCCCGGGAGCCAGTCGAACCAGCTGTTGACGTAGCCGGAGCTGATGTCGAACGCGTAGAACCACGCGAAGGCGGAGACGACCGTGATGATCCCGTACGGGATGAGGATCGCGGTGCGCAGGACACCGCGGAAGCTGCGGATCGCCTTGTGCATGACCAGCGCGAGCGCGAAGCCGAGCACGAGCTCGACCACCACGGAGACGACCATGATGACCGTCGTGACCCCCAGCGCCCGCCAGAACACCGGGTCGGTGAGGATCACCTGGTAGTTGCCCAGCCCCGTGAACGCGCGCTCGTCGGGGGCGGTCAGCCGGAACTGGAAGAGGGACTCCCAGAAGGCCTGGAGGATCGGGTAGAGGGTCACGGCGAGCATGACGACGAAGGCCGGTCCTGCGAGGTACCAGCCCAGACGGGCCTCCGCGCGGGCCCGCTCGGACCGCGGTGCGCGGCGGGGTCCGCCGCCGCGGCCCCGTCCGGCGCCCGGCTCGACCTCGGCGGTGCGGCTCCCCTGGGCCGCGGGGACGGTGGCGCTCACAGCAGCTGCTCCCCTCGCAGGACGGCGGTGATGAACTCCGCGGACGACCGCGGCGTCCGGTCGGGCACGACCGCGCCCACCGGGTGCCAGGTCTCCTGCAGGCCGGCGGAGATCTCGTTGTAGAACGGCGTCTGCGGTCGGGGCGCCGCCTGCTCGAGCGACTGCCGGATGAGGTCGGCCATGGGGAACGCCTCCTGGACCTCGGGGTCGTCGTACGCCTCGATCGACGACGGCGGGTTGCCGTCGGACACGAAGTAGTCCGCCTGGCGCTCCGGCTCGGTGATGCACAGCGCCGCGGCGAAGGCGAGGTCCGTGTGCTCGGAGAAGGCGCCGACGCCCAGGTTGATCCCGCCGTAGGGCGGGCGGGGCTCGGCGTCCTCGCTCACCGCCGGGTACATCGCCCAGCCGATGTCCTCCAGCACGGCCTCGTCGAGACTGCCGTTCTCCACCGCCGCCTGGGTCGCCGTCCAGACGAACGGCCAGTTGACCATGAAGGAGCCACGGTCGCCCTGGAACACCGCGAGGGACGCGTTCTCGTCGGCCGTCGGCAGCCCGGCGCCGCCCAGGCCCTGCTGCCCGATGGTGCGCAGGATCTGCGCGGCCCGACGGCCCGCCTCGGTGTCGAGCGCCAGCTCGACCTCGCCCGCGGGTGCCTCGGGGTTGACGACGATCTCCCCGCCGGCCGAGGCGACGAGCGCGTTGATCCACACGGTGAGCGACTCGGCCTTCGCCCCCTGGACCGCCAGCAGGACGTCCTGGGACTCCGCGGCCTCGATGAGCTGCTCCCACGTCACCGTGCCGGACATGTCCAGGCCGGCGGCCTCCGCGACCGAGGTGCGGTACCAGAGCAGCTGCGTGTTGGCCCAGAACGGGACGGTGACGAGGCGGTCCTCCCAGGTCGCGCCCTGGAGCGCGCCCTCGACGACGCCCTCGCTCGCCCGCTCGGCGACGTCGTCGGGGACCTCCGCGAGGAAGCCCGCATTGGCGAACTCGGGGATGAAGGGCGGGTCCAGGCTCATGAGGTCGATCGAGCCGTCGCGCGCCGCCAGGCGCCGGGCGAGCTGCTCCCGCTGGGCGTTGGCGTCCCGCGGGAGCGTCGAGACCTCGATCCGGTACTCGCCGTCGGCGGCCTCCGTGCACTCCTGCGCGATCCGCTGCTGGCCGCCCGCATCCGGGTTGGTGTACCAGGTCAGCGTCGGGGGGCCGGCCTCGGCGCCGCACGCGGCCGTGGCGGCGAGGGCGAGGAGCCCGAGCCCGGCGGTCAGCGCGGCACGCCGTCGGCGGCTGCCCCCCGCGCGCCTGCCCCTCCTGGTCGTGACGCCGCGGACCTCCGGCGGCCCGCTGCGTCGTCGTGCTCGGCGGGCCATCGGCGCCTCCTCCGGTCACGGGCCGCGCACCGCTGTGTCGCCGCCCTGTGACTCATGCCTACCTGTGGTTGATCAGGTCTGCCACCGGAGCGACGGCGGCGGCGGCCGACCCGGATGGCCCGGATGGCCTGGTCGGCCCGGTCGGCGCGTGCCGGGCATCTGCGCCACACTGGCGCCCGTGTCCAGCACCCTCACCCCCGCCCAGGCGTGGCACGCCCTCCGCGACGGCAACGAACGCTTCCTCCACGGCGCGATGGAGCACCCGCAGCAGGGCCTGGAGCGCCGGTCGGCCGTGAGCACCCTGCAGGAGCCGTTCGCGGTCGTCTTCGGCTGCTCGGACTCGCGCGTCGCTGCCGAGCTCGTGTTCGACCAGGGCCTCGGCGACCTCTTCGTCGTCCGGACCGCGGGGCACGTCGTGGACACGACGGTGCTGGGATCCATCGAGTACGGCGTGCAGATGCTGGGCGCGCCGCTCGTCGTCGTCCTCGGGCACGACTCGTGCGGCGCCGTCGGCGCGGCCGTGGAGGCGCTGCGCACCGGCGTCATGCCGTCAGGGTTCGTGCGCGCCGTCGTCGACCGCGTCATCCCCAGCGTCGTCTCGCTCACCCGCCCGCCCGCCGACGACGCCGCCGCCGGCGAGCCGCGCGCCTCCCTCACCCCGAGCGCCGCCGAGCTCGGGCAGGAGCACGTCGGCGTCACGGTCAGGATGCTGCAGAGTTACTCGGCGCTGCTGCGCGAGGGCATCGAGGCCGGTCGGGTCGCGATCGTGGGGGCCGAGTACACCCTCGCCGAGGGCCGGGTCCGCGTGGTCGACGTCGCGGGTGCCGTCGGGGAGTGACGGCGGACCGGAGCACCGGCGCGGCGCTGCCAGAATGTCGCCCATGACCGACAGCGCCGTCACCCCCGCAGCGAACCGCTCCTCCGACGCGGCCCCCGCCTCGCCGCCGCCGGGCTTCCGCGTCGAGCACGACACGATGGGCGACGTCCTCGTGCCGCAGGACGCCCTGTACCGCGCGCAGACCCAGCGGGCCGTCGAGAACTTCCCGATCTCCGGCACGCCGCTGGAGCGCGGCCACATCGAGGCCCTCGCCCGGGTCAAGAAGGCCGCCGCCACCGCCAACGCGCGCCTCGGCGTCCTGCCGCAGGACCTGGCGGACGCGATCGTCGCGGCCGCCGACGAGGTGGCCGCAGGAGCCCACGACGCGCACTTCCCGGTCGACGTCTTCCAGACGGGATCCGGGACCTCGTCGAACATGAACATGAACGAGGTCCTCGCGACGCTGGCCTCGACGCGGCTGGGCAGCCCCGTCCACCCCAACGACCACGTCAACGCCTCCCAGTCCTCCAACGACGTGTTCCCGACGTCGGTGCACGTCGCCGCGACGGCGGGCGTGGTCCGGGACCTCGTGCCCGCGCTCGAGCACCTCGCCGGGGCGCTCGAGACGCAGGCCGAGGCCCTCGCCGGTGTGGTGAAGTCCGGGCGGACCCACCTCATGGACGCCACGCCCGTGACGCTCGGCCAGGAGTTCGGCGGCTACGCGGCGGCGATCCGGTACGGGGTCGAGCGCCTGCACGCGGTCCTGCCGCGTGTGGCGGAGGTCCCGCTCGGCGGCACCGCCGTCGGGACGGGCATCAACACCCCGGCAGGCTTCCCGCAGACGGTGATCGAGCTGCTGCGCGAGGACACCGGGCTGCCGATCTCCGAGGCTCGGGACCACTTCGAGGCGCAGAGCGCACGGGACGGCCTGGTGGAGCTGTCCGGGGCGCTGCGCACCATCGCGGTGAGCCTCACGAAGATCTGCAACGACCTGCGCTGGATGGGCTCCGGCCCCAACACGGGGCTCGGGGAGATCTTCATCCCGGACCTGCAGCCCGGGTCCTCGATCATGCCCGGCAAGGTCAACCCGGTCGTGCCCGAGGCGGTCCTCATGGTCGCGGCGCGCGTCGTCGGCAACGACGCGACCGTCGCCTGGGCCGGCGCGAGCGGCTCGTTCGAGCTCAACGTGCAGATCCCCGTCATGGCGCTCGGCACGCTGGAGTCGATCCGGCTGCTCGGCAACGCGTCCCGGCTCCTCGCGGACCGGACGGTCGCGGGCATCACGCCCAACGTCGAGAAGGCCCGCGCCTACGCGGAGTCCTCCCCCTCCATCGTCACCCCGCTCAACCGGGTCATCGGCTACGAGGCCGCGGCGAAGGTCGCCAAGCACGCCGTCAAGGCGGGCGTCACCGTGCGCCAGGCTGTCGTGGACCTCGGCTTCGTCGAGCGCGGCGAGGTCACCGAGGCCCAGCTCGACGAGGCGCTGGACGTGCTGTCCATGACCCGCCCGCCCCAGGCCTGACGCCCGGCCCGACCGAGTCCCGCCGTGGGGGGGTCCGAGCCGCATCCCGGCACGGACCCACCCCACGAGCCCGCCGACGCCGGCGCGGGGTGTCGGCGGGACGTCGGTCCCTTCTGCCGCGGCGTCGTCCGGGCGGACGCTGGACGGGTCGAGAGGACCCGCCATGCCCCCGCACTGCGACTCCCTGGACGGTCCCGTCGTGACGGCGGCGCGCCATGCGCTCGAGGCCGACGACGTGAACCTCCTCCTGCCCTACGTCCACGCGGACGGCGAGGACGAGGTCCGGGAGGTCTTCGCCCTGGTCCGCACGGCCCGACAGGAGAGCGCGGCCGCGCGCGAGGTCGCCGACCGCCTGCTGTTCGAGACCGCGGTGCGGGTGCACCGCGCCGGCGAGGGGGCCACCTTCACCGGGCTGAAGCCCGCCGGACTCGACGTCGGCCCCGCGATCCCGCTCGCCGAGCGTGCCCTCGCGACCGGCGACGCCGCCGAGCTGGTCACCTTCCTCACCGAGGAGGTGCGCTCCGAGGCGGGGCGTCGCCTCGCCCTGGCGACGTCGGCCGCCGACGACGCCGCGGCGGGGGTGCCGCAGGCGCGGCGCTGGGTCGAGGCGACGCTCGGGCTGCAGGTGTGGGCCCACGGGGTGCACACCGCCGTCCACGGCGCCGGCCACGGCGGGCGCGAGCACGGCGTCGAGGAGACCGCCGCGCACGGCCCCGGCCCCACGGCCCTCCTGCGCGACCACCCGGAGTGACGCGCGCGGCGCCGTCGTCCTCAGGAACCAGGGATCGGGGAAGGTCGGTGGCGCCATGTGCCGCCGACCTTCCCCGATCCTGCCGGGCCCGACCGGTCAGGACTCGATGCCCTCCAGCATCTCCGTGACCAGCGCGGCGACCGGCGAGCGCTCCGAGCGGGTCAGCGTGACGTGCGCGAAGAGCGGGTGGCCCTTGAGCGCCTCGATGACCGCCGCGACGCCGTCGTGCCGACCGACGCGCAGGTTGTCCCGCTGCGCGACGTCGTGGGTGAGCACGACGCGCGAGTTCTGCCCGATCCGCGACAGCACCGTGAGCAGCACGTTCCGCTCGAGCGACTGCGCCTCGTCGACGATGACGAACGCGTCGTGGAGCGACCGGCCGCGGATGTGCGTCAGCGGCAGCACCTCGAGCAGGTCCCGCGCCATGACCTCCTCGACGACCTCCGGCGCGACGAGCGCCCCCAGCGTGTCGAACACGGCCTGGGCCCAGGGGTTCATCTTCTCGGCCTCGGAGCCGGGCAGGTAGCCGAGCTCCTGGCCGCCGACGGCGTACAGCGGCCGGAAGACCAAGACCTTGCGGTGCCGGCGGCGCTCGAGGACGGCCTCCAGCCCCGCGCACAGCGCGAGCGCCGA
>NZ_CAMPHH010000087.1 GCF_946885855.1 uncultured Actinotalea sp.
GGCCCCGCCCGGCCTCACGTCGTCCATGCCCCCACGCCCACGGACGAGCCCTGCACCCTGCCCGCGCTGCTCCTGGCGACCGTGCCGCTGGACCCGTCGCGACGCCACGTCGCACCCGGCGCCCTCACGGACCTGCTGGTCCGCGAGGCGGGAGCGGCCTTCGCGGACCTCCTCCTGGCGTGCCTGCGCGCCGACGACGCCACGGCGCCGATCGACCTCGTCCCTGCGGGTCTGCCCGCCGGGCCCCTCGACGCGGCGCTGCGCGCGGCGGTCCTCGCGGCCGCCGTCGGCGTGCCCGTGCTCCTGCCGGCGGACGGTGGCCCGGCCCTGGCGCCGCGCGACGCGGCCGTCCTCGCGGGTCCGGCGGGAGACGACCCCGCCCTGCTCGCCGCCCTCGGCGCCCGCGTGCCCCGGCTCGTGCCCGCGCCGCCCCGCCACAGGGCGGCGCTGCGGTCGCTCGGCGTCGAGGAGCTCGAGGCCGCGGACGTCGTCGAGGCCCTGCCGCCACTGGAGCCCGCGGAGCACCGCGCGCTGCTCGACGCCGCGGCGGGTACCGGGCCGGCGGTCCTCGAGGCGCTCGCCACGCTCCTGGTCCCGCTCGCGGACGGGCGGCACGTCCGCGGCGCGCGGGGGCTGACCGTGCTCGACGGCTCGGTGCCGGCGGAGCTGCTCGAGCGGCTCGCGGACTGGGGCGTGCGCGTGGTCCACCCCGACGCGGCGCACCCGCTGCACGAGCGGCTCGGCGCGCAGCGGCTCGGCGTACCGGACCTCCTGCGGCACCGGGTGGTGCGGGGTCACGTGCTCACCGCCGACGACGGGTCGGCCGCCCCCGTCCTCCTCGGCCTCCTGGACGAGGTCGTCGCCGGCGGCGGTGTGCCGCGCCCGCAGGCCTGGTGGGGTGAGCTCCTCCTGCCGGCGGACGACGGCGAGCCCGGGCCCGCGCGCGGCCTCGTCCTGCCCGGGACCGCCGCCGCGCGCTGGTTCGACCCGGGCGTGCTGCCGCCCGTCGACGACGACGTCGCGCGGCGCTGGGCCCGCGTCCTACCGCTGGTCGGGGTCCGGACCGGGCTGACCGTCGTCGACGTGCCGGAGGAGGCGTACGGCGACGACCCGGACGGCTGGGACGGCGGGGGCGTCCAGGCCTCCGTGGACCGCTGGGACGCGCCGGACGACGCGGACGCCGACGCGGACGCCGGCACGCCGCAGGACCTCGCGCTCGTGCTCGACGCGCTGGACGGCTGGGCGGACTACCTCGAGGAGGTCCGGCCCGCGGCGGGTCCGCAGCACGCGGTGGCGGACCTGGACGCCGTCGTCCGCGGCGCGTGGCCGGAGGTGCTGCGCGAGCTCGCGGGGACGGCGCGGCCCGCGCTGCTGGACCCGGTCCGTGACGCCGACGGCGCGCCCTGTCCCACGTACACCGCGTGGTGGCTGCGCACGCGCGCGGACCTCGGGCTCGGTCGGCCGTTCGCGGTCCGTCCGGCGGCGGGCGACGCGGTGGAGGGGGCGGGGCTCGCCGGGCTCCTGCCGTCACCGCCGGACCTCGTGGCCGGCCTGGACGCCGCGGTGCTGGGGGCTCTCGGCGCGGTCGAGCGGCCGGAGGACCTCGACGCCGACGCGTGGGTCGACGTGCTCGGGGCACTGCCGTTGGACGGCGAGGTGGCGCCGGCGCTGGCCGTGCAGGTCTGGCGGGCGCTCGCGCGGCTCGCGACCGCCGACCCCGGCGTGGTCCTCGACGTCGACCGCCTCCCGGCGCTCGTCGACGCCGCGACGGTGCGGACGGTGCCGGCGGGCGACGTCGTCGTCGTGACGCGGGCGCAGGTGCAGCACCCGGCCGCGCGGCCCGCCGTCGTCGTGCCCACGGCCGCGGTGGACGCGCTCGCGGACGCCCTGGACGTGGACGTCGCCGCGGACCGCTTCGACGCGGACGTCGACGACGACGGCGTGCCCGGTCCCGTTCCCGCAGCGGTCCGCGCCGCCTTCCCGGAGGCCCCGGCGCAGTGGGTCGAGCACGAGGACCTGCGGGTCGGCGGGGCGTCGGTGGCGTGGTGGGTCCAGGAGGGGCCGGACGGGGTCCCGGTCGTCCACGCGGCGACGACGGACGGCCTCGCCGACGGCCTCGCCGAGATGCTCGGCCGGCGGCACCGCGACCGGGTGGCCCGGCTCCTGGCGGACCCGGGCGCGCTGGCGGACGTGCTCCTGGACGTGGCGGCGGAACCGGCCGGCGAGGCGTGAGGCGGCGGGCCGGGCGGCACGGGTGAGGCTGCGGGCCGAGCGGCCCCGGTGGGGCGGCGGCGTCAGAGCCGGTCGCGGTGGCGCCGCTCCCACAGGAGGGCGAGGCCGCCGAGGGCGATGCCGGCCGCGCAGATCCACGGCATGCGGGTGCCGACCTGCCCGGCCGCCGCGAGCGCGCCCGTCACCGCGAGGGCGAGCGTCCACGCCGCGATGCCGGCGAGGAAGACCCGTCGCAGGTCCAGGTGGACGGGCTCCAGCCGGCTCGGGTCGAGGAGTCGGGGGCGCCGCGCGGTCACGGTCCGAGCCTACTGGGGCGGGGGACGCCCTCGTCGGCGGACGATCGTCACGAGCACGCCCGACTTCTGGGACCCTCTGCGCCATGACGCAGACCGCGACCTCCCCCCGGCAGGGCCTGCTCGGCTCCGTCGACCGGTACTTCAAGATCACCGAACGAGGGTCGAACTTCCCGCGCGAGCTGCGCGGCGGGCTCGTGACCTTCTTCGCGATGAGCTACATCATCGTCCTCAACCCGTTCATCATCGGCGGCGTGCCGGACGGGACCGGGACCTTCCTCGGCGGGGGCGCCGAGCCGAACTTCCCGCTCGTGGCCGCGGCGACCGCGCTGGTCGCCGGCGTGCTGTCCATCCTCATGGGCGTCGTCGCGCGGTTCCCGCTCGCGCTCGCCGCGGGCCTGGGGCTCAACGCCTTCGTCGCGTTCTCCGTGGCGGTCCTGCCGGAGATGACCTGGGCGGACGCCATGGGCCTCGTCGTCCTCGAGGGCATCATCATCCTCGTCCTGGTCCTGACCGGGTTCCGCGAGGCGGTGTTCCGGGCCGTGCCCGTCGAGCTCAAGCTCGCGATCAGCGTCGGGATCGGCCTGTTCATCGCGCTGATCGGCGTCTTCAACGCCGGCCTCGTGCGCATCCCGGCCAGCCTCGCGACGCCGCTGGAGCTCGGCCAGGACGGCTCGCTGGCCGGCTGGCCCGTCGTCGTCTTCCTCCTGGGGCTGCTCCTCATCGCGGTCCTCATGGTCCGCAAGGTCAAGGGCGCGATCCTCATCGGCGTGGTCGTCGCCACCGTCCTCGCCGTCGCGATCGAGGCGATCGCGGACCTCGGTCCTCGGTCCGCGGAGAACCCCGGTGGCTGGAGCCTCGTCGAGCCCACCCTGCCCGGGTCCGCCGGCGACGTCGTGTCCCAGCCGGACTTCAGCCTGCTCGGGCAGTTCTCCCTGCTGGGCTCGATCGAGAAGATCGGCATCGTCGCGGTCGTCCTGCTCGTCTTCACCCTGATGATCGCGGACTTCTTCGACACGATGGGGACCATGGTCGCCATCGGCGCGGAGGCGGACCTGCTGGACGACAAGGGCAACCCGCCCAGCACCCGCCAGATCCTCGTGGTCGACTCGGTCGGCGCGATCGCCGGCGGGATGGGGTCGGTGTCGAGCAACACGAGCTACATCGAGTCCGCGGCGGGGGTCGGCGACGGCGCCCGGACGGGCCTGGCGTCCGTCGTCACCGGGGCGCTCTTCCTGCTCGCGACGTTCTTCGCCCCGCTGGTCAACATGGTGCCGTACGAGGCGGCCACGCCCGCGCTCGTGATCGTCGGGTTCCTCATGCTCATGCAGGTCACCGGGATCGACTGGCGCGACTACGAGATCGCCATCCCGGCGTTCCTCACGATCATCCTCATGCCGTTCAGCTTCTCGATCGCGGTCGGCATCGGTGCGGGCTTCGTCTCCTTCGTCGTGCTCAAGGTCGCGGTCGGCAAGGCGCGGCAGGTGCACCCCCTCATGTACCTCTCGGCGGTGCTCTTCGTCGTGTACTTCGCCATCGAGCCGATCGAGGGCGGGCTCAACCGCCTGGGGATCCTGGGCTGATCGGGGACGCCCGGCCGGCCACCGTCGGGTGGTCGGCCGGACGTCTCATGTGCTGGACGCCGGGAGACCCTAGGGTCGTCCGCAGGACACGGGAACGACGAGGGGAACGGGCATGCGCATCTCCGTGATCGGTTGCGGCTACCTGGGGGCCGTGCACGCGGCGTCCATGGCGCACCTGGGGCACGACGTGATCGGGGTCGACGTCGACGCGGCGAAGATCCAGCTCCTCTCCCGGGGCGAGGCGCCGTTCTACGAGCCCGGCCTGCCGGAGCTCCTCGAGTCCTCCCTGGCGACCGGGCGGCTGGCCTTCACCACGGACGTCGCCGCGGCCGAGGGCGCGCAGGTGCACTTCGTCTGCGTCGGCACGCCGCAGAAGAAGGGCGAGTACGCGGCGGACCTGCGGTACGTCGACGCCGCCGTGCAGGCGCTGCTGCCGCACCTGCGGCCCGGGGACGTCGTCGTCGGCAAGTCGACGGTGCCGGTCGGGACGACCGAGCGGATCGCCGAGGAGGTCGCGGCCACGCAGGCCGGGGCGACCGTGGTGTGGAACCCGGAGTTCCTGCGCGAGGGCTTCGCCGTGCAGGACACGCTGCACCCGGACCGGATCGTCTACGGGCTGCCGGACGGCGAGGCGGGCGCCCGCGCCAAGGAGCTGCTCGACGAGGTGTACGCGACGCCGATCGCGGAGGGCATCCCGGTCGTGGTCACGGACCGGGCGACCGCACAGCTGGTCAAGGTCGCCGCCAACTCGTTCCTGGCGACGAAGATCTCCTTCATCAACGCGATGGCGGAGCTCTGCGAGGCGACCGGCGCGGACGTCACCCAGCTCGCCGACGCGATCGGCTACGACGCCCGGATCGGTCGGCGCTTCCTCAACGCGGGCCTCGGCTTCGGTGGCGGGTGCCTGCCCAAGGACATCCGCGCCTTCATGGCCCGGGCCGGGGAGCTCGGCGTCGACCAGGCGCTGTCGTTCCTGCGGGAGGTCGACTCCATCAACATGCGGCGCCGGGTGCGCACCGTCGACCTGGTCCGTGAGGTGTGCCAGGGATCGATCGTGGGCCGTCGGGTCGCCGTCCTCGGCGCGGCGTTCAAGCCCGACAGCGACGACATCCGGGACTCGCCCGCGCTCAGCGTCGCGGCGCAGATGGGCCTGCAGGGCGCGCACGTCGTCGTGACGGACCCCCAGGCCCTGGACAACGCGGAGCGGATCTGGCCCGACCTGCGCTACGCCGCGACCGCGGAGGAGGCGGCCAAGGAGGCGGATGTCGTGCTCCTGGCGACGGAGTGGCCGGAGTACCGCGGGCTCGACCCGGTCGCCTTCGGCGAGGTCGTGGCGCGCAAGGTCATCGTCGACGGACGCAACGTCCTCGACCCGGCGACGTGGCGCGCCGCGGGCTGGGTGTACCGGGCCCTGGGCCGCCCCTGACGGTCGGGGGTGGCGGGGATCACCCGCTCTCGCCAGGTCATGACCTTGGGTAATGACCTAGGATCAGGGTCGTGCCAGCACCTGCCGTCGATCCCTCGAGCCGCGCCGCCGACCCCTCGCGACCCCCGGCGGGGGAGTGCCGCCCTGCGCCCCTGGCCAGCGAGCTGCGGGTGGCCGCGACGCTCCTCGTGCGGCGCCTGCGGTGGGAGCGCAGCTCCGACGCCATCACCGACGGCCAGTACGGCGTCCTGGCGGTCCTGTCCAGCCGCGGGCCCATGACGCCCAGCGCCCTCGCGGACGACCAGCACGTGCAGCCGCCGCCCATGAGCCGGACCATCAACGCCCTCGTCGACATGGGCCTCGTCCAGCGGGAGCCGCACCCGAGCGACCGGCGCCAGGTCCTCGTCTCGATCACGGAGGCCGGCGAGGCCGAGGTGCGCGAGACGCGTCGTCGGCGGACGGAGTGGCTCGCCCAGCGCCTGGCCACCCTCACGCCCGAGGACCGGGAGACGCTCGCCCGGGCGGCCCGGATCTTCCGGACGGTGGTGCAGCCGTGAGCCCCACCTTCGCCTCCCTGCGCTACGTCAACTATCGCCTGTGGTTCGCCGGCGCCCTCGTGGCCAACGTCGGCACCTGGATGCAGCGCGTCGCCCAGGACTGGCTGGTCCTGACCGTCCTCACGGACGACTCGGGCGTCGCCGTCGGGATCACCACCGCGCTGCAGTTCGCGCCGATCCTCGCGCTGTCCGCGTGGGCGGGGCTCCTCGCGGACCGGCTCGACCGCCGCAAGCTCCTCATCGGCACCCAGGTCGCCCAGGGCGTGCTCGCCGCGGGCCTCGGGGCGCTCGTGCTCAGCGGCGCCGCACAGCTGTGGCACGTGTACGTCTTCGCCGGGCTGCTCGGCTGCGTCTCCGCCATCGACGCCCCGGTGCGGCAGACGTTCGTGGCGGACATGGTGCCGCCGGAGCGGCTGTCGAACGCCGTCGGCCTCAACAGCGCGTCCTTCAACGCGGCCCGGCTCATCGGCCCCGGCCTCGCCGGCCTGCTCATCGCCGCCGTCGGCATCGGCTGGATCTTCATCATCAACGCCGTCACCTTCGCGGCGACGATCCTGTCCCTCACGCTGATGCGCCGCAGCGAGCTCCGGCCCCTGGACCGCACGCGCCGCGGCAAGGGGCAGATCCGCGAGGGGATCCGGTACGTGCGCGGACGCAGCGACATCATCGTGGTGATGGTCGTCGTCGGCGTCGTGAGCACGTTCGGGCTGAACTTCCAGCTCACCAGCGCCGTCATGGCCCGCACGGAGTTCGGCCGGGGGCCGCAGGAGTACGGCATCCTCGGCTCCGTCCTGGCGATCGGCTCGCTCGCCGGAGCGCTCCTCGCGGCCCGCCGGGAGCGGCCTCGGGTGCGCCTGGTCGTCGGAGCGGCGTTCGCCTTCGGGGTGGCGGCGGGCGTCATGGCGCTCATGCCGACGTACGAGCTCTACCTGCTCGCGTGCATCCCCGTCGGGTTCGCCTCCCTGACGATGATGACCGCCGCGAACAGCACGCTGCAGCTCTCCACCGACCCGGCCATGCGGGGACGCGTGATGTCCCTGTACATGGTCGTGTTCCTCGGCGCGACGCCGGTGGGGTCCCCCGTCGTGGGCTGGATCGCGGAGACCCTCGGGGCGCGGTGGGCGATCGGCATCGGCTCGGTCAGCTCGCTGCTCGTCGCCGCCGCGGCGGCCGTGTGGGCGAAGCGGCACTGGAACCTCGAGGTGCGCTACCGGTTCTCGGAGCGCCCCCACCTGCAGGTCACCTACCTCGACGACGAGGGCGGTCGCACCGACGCCCCCGCCGACCGGCGCGCCCGTGAGGAGGCCGCCCGCGAGATCGAGGCGCAGCAGGCCCGGGACCGCGCCTCCGCCGCCTGACGGGCGGCGCGGCGACACCCTTCGCGCACGCCGAGGTCGGTGTTCCCTCGCGAGGTCGGCACGTGCAGAGGCCGACCTCGCGCGAAGGCGCCGACCTCGCGGGCCGGTCGTCCGGTCGTCGTCGGCCACCCGACGGCACAGGTCTGCCAGAGTGGCGCAGCAGACGGAGGGGGCGGTCATGAACGGTGGCGGGGTCACGGTGCGCACGGCCCGCACGGAGGACGCCGAGGCGCTGGCGACGACGCACGTGCGCGCCTGGCAGGTCGGGTACCGCGGGATGATGCCGCAGGACTACCTCGACGGGATCGACCTGGACGAGCGGGTCGCGCAGTGGCGGGGGTGGGTCGCGGACGGGCGGTTCGTCCGGACCCGCCTCGCCGTGGCCGAGGTCGCCGGGCAGGTGGCCGGCTTCGCCATCCACGGCGCGGAGCGCGTCCCCGACGGCGCCGCGGCACCGGCCGCACCGGCCGCGCCCGGCACCGGGCAGCTGCATGCGCTCAACGTCCACCCGGACCACTGGGGCGCGGGCGTGGGGAGCGCCCTCATCGTGCACGTCCACACCGCGCTCGCGCAGGCCGGACACCAGGAGGCGGTGCTGTGGGTCCTGCCGCAGAACGCCCGGGCGCGGAGGTTCTACGCCCGCCACGGGTGGGCGCCGGACGGTGCGGCGCAGACGGAGACGATCCAGGGCGTCACGGTCGAGGAGGTCCGCTACCGTCGCGGCCTGCCCTGAACGCCGCGACACCTCCGCGCACGCCGAGGTCCGTGTTCCCTCGCGAGGTCGGCACGTGCAGAGGCCGACCTCGCGGGCCGGCGCCGACCTCGCGGGCCGACAGCGGCGTCAGGCGCGTCGGACCGTGCGCAGGCCGAGGGCGACCGCGGCGGCGCCCAGGGCGATGAGGACCGGCACCAGCAGGAACGCGGCGTGCGTCCCGAACGCGTCGGCCAGCGCACCGAGGGCGAAGGGCGCGAGCCCCACCGCCACACCGGTCCCGATCGTCGCGGTCGCCTGCGCCTGGTCCGGCCGGTCGGCTGCGTGCCGCAGGACGAGCGACACCGCCAACGGGTAGTGCGCGCCGTAGCCGAGCCCCGCGACGACCAGCCCGATGACGGCCACCGCGGGGGACGTCGCCGTCCACAGCAGTGCGAACCCGAAGGCGGCGACGCCGTACGCGGCGAGGAGCAGCTTCTCGGGGGCCTTGCGCAGCGCGAGCGGCCCGAGCACGAGCCGCGCGGCGGTCATGCCCGCCACGAGGGCGGACACCGTCGCGGTCGCGACCGACGGCCCGGCGGCCGTGCGGGAGACGACGAGCTCCGCGGCCCAGAACGTCGTCGAGAACTCGATCGCGACGCCCGCGAGCATCGCCGCCCAGAAGAACCAGAAGGCGCGCCCGAACCCGCGTCCGAGCCCGGGCCCGCCGCGGCGTCCGCCCGCCGCGTCCGCGCCCGCCCTGTCCACATCCACCCGGCCGACGAGCGGCCCGCCGGCGTCCGCCACGTCGCCCTCCGTCGTCCCGCCGGACCCCGGGGCGGGGGCCTGGTGCGCGGTGTCGTCGTCGGGGATCCGGACGGTGGCGAGGGCGGTGGCCGTGGTGGTCGCAGCCGGGACGGCTCCGCGGCGCGACGGCGTGCCGCGACCCAGGGCGCCGGTCCCCGGCAGCCGGGCGATCGCGACGGCCAGGACCACCACGAGGACGAGCACGACGCCGACGGCGGGGCGCCACGTCAGCCCGGCCGCCACGGCGGCGCCGACCACGAGCGGCGCCAGGAGGCCGACCCCCGACCCCGTCGCGTTCGCCTCGGTCACCACCGCCGCGCCCGCCGCGCCGTGGTGGTGCATGAGGGCGGGCTGGGCCGCGGAGAGCAGGAAGTTCCCGCCGATCGCCGCGACCAGGATGGCGCCGATGGTCTGCCAGGGCACCTGGCCCAGCAGGAGCCCCGTCACGCCCGCGACGAGGAAGCCCGTGCCCAGCAGCATCTGGACGCGTCGGCCGTACCGGACGGCGAGCGTGGAGCTGATGGTCCCGGCGAGGACGGTGCCGACCGCCATGCCGGTGCCGTGCAGGCCGGCGAGGGCCAGGCTCGTGCCCTGCTCGGCCGCGAGGAGCGGGACCGCGGGGCTGAAGCCGTAGAGGAACCAGCCCCAGGTGACGAAGCTGCCGTAGAGGGTGAGGGTCAGGCGGTCGCGCCGGACGCCCGTCATCCCAGGCGCTCGACGACGTGGTCGACGCACGCCGTGAGGGCCTGGACGTCCGCCGGGTCGACGGCCGGGAACATCGCGACCCGCAGCTGGTTGCGGCCGAGCTTGCGGTACGGCTCGACGTCCACGACGCCGTGGCGGCGCAGCACCGCGCTGACGGTCGGGGCGTCGATCGCCGGGTCGAGGTCGATCGTGCCGACGACGGCGCTGCGGTACTGCGGCTCTGCGACGAACGGCGTCGCCCAGGCCCGCTCCTGCGCCCAGCCGTACAGGTGCTCGGCGGACTGCGCGGTCCGCGCGGCCGTCCAGGACAGGCCGCCGTGGTCGAGCATCCACTCGAGCTGGTCCGCGAGCAGGACGAGGGTCGCGATCGCGGGGGTGTTGAGCGTCTGGTCCGCGCGGCTGTTCGTGATCGCCGTCGTCAGGGAGAGGAACTCGGGGATCCACCGGCCGGTCGCGGCGACCTCCTCGGCGCGGGCGAGGGCGGCGGGGGAGAGCACGGCGAGCCACAGCCCCCCGTCGGAGGCGAAGGACTTCTGCGGGGCGAAGTAGTAGGCGTCGGCGTGCCGCAGGTCCACGGCCAGCCCCCCGGCCGCCGACGTCGCGTCGACGAGCGTCAGGGCGTCGTCGTCGGCCCCCGTCCGGGCCGGGCGGGCGACGGGGACGGCCACGCCGGTGGAGGTCTCGTTCTGCGGCCAGGCGTAGACGTCGACGCCCGCTTCCGGCTCGGGCAGGACGGCGGAGCCCGGCTCGGCGGTGCGGACCGTCGGCTCGGCGAGGAACGGCGCCGCGCGGACCGCGCTCGCGAGCTTGGCGCCGAACTCGCCGAAGGCGCACAGCTGCGCGCGCTCGCGGACCAGCCCGAGGGTCGCGATGTCCCAGAACGCGGTCGAGCCGCCGTTGCCGAGGACGACCTCGTACCCGTCCGGGGCGTCCAGCAGCTCGGCGATCCCCGCGCGGACCCTTCCCACGAGCGTGCGCACCGGGGCCTGGCGGTGGGACGTGCCCAGGAGGGTGCGGCCGACGGCGGCGAGCGCCTCCACCTGGGCGGGGCGGACCTTGGACGGCCCGGAGCCGAACCGGCCGTCGACCGGGAGCAACGAGGAGGGGATGACGATGTCGGTCGCGTCGGCCACGCGCCCACTGTAGGGGTGGTCCCGGCACCCGGACCGGGCCGTCCGGCCACGTAACCTTGGGGGCGAGCACCAGGGGACCGGGGGCCGAGTGGGAGGACGGAACGCCGCGTGAGCGACCTGATCGACACGACCGAGATGTACCTGCGCACGATCTACGAGCTGGCCGAGGAGGGGATCGTCCCCCTGAGGGCCCGCATCGCGGAGCGGCTCGGGCACTCCGGGCCCACGGTGTCGCAGACGGTCGCCCGGATGGAGCGGGACGGGCTCGTCGTCGTCAGCGGGGACCGTCACCTCGAGCTCACCGAGGACGGCCTGGCCAAGGCGACGCGGGTCATGCGCAAGCACCGGCTGGCCGAGCGCCTGCTCACCGACGTCATCGGCCTGGAGTGGAGCTACGTCCACGACGAGGCGTGCCGTTGGGAGCACGTCATGAGCGAGCGCGTCGAGCGGCGTCTCGTCGAGCTCCTGGACCACCCCCGGCACTCCCCGTACGGCAACCCCATCCCCGGGCTGGACGAGCTGGGCGATCCTTCGACACCCGAGGGCTTCCTCGACGGCGTCGTCTCGCTCGTCGCGCACACCCGTACCGTGCCCGGGACCAGCGAGGTCGTCGTGGGGCGGCTGGGGGAGCCGCTGCAGACCGACCCCGGGCTGCTCGAGCGGCTCGTGGGCGCCGGCGTGCTGCCCGGGGCGCGGGTGCGGGTCGAGGTGGTGGACGGCATGGTGAGCGTCGGCGCCGACGGCGCCGAGCTCGTGCTGGACCTGCCGGAGGACGTCGCGCGGCACGTGTTCGTCGTCGCGTCCGACGCGCTGCGGCACTGAGACGTACGTCACACCGGGGCGCGAGGGGCCGCCCTCGGGCCTGGACGGCCGGGAGTCGGGCGGGCGCAGGGTCGGCACGGGACGGCCGTCGCCGGCACTCCGCTGACCTGGGCCCCCGCCTGCTGATCTACGAGGGCTTGACCTTTCGGTCACCTCCGTATGAAACGGGCAGATGCAGCCTGCGACGGGACCTCCGCCCCATGCCTTCGGGCTCTGCTCGTGATCGTTCCGAGACCTTCGCCGCGACGTCGTGACCGGAGCGTGACATCGCCGGGAACGCTCGGGTACATTCGCGGTGCTTCGAGGAACCCTCCTCCCCGAAGCCTCCGGGCGGAACGCCGAGTCCTGCCGCCGCCCAGAGCCCCTCACGACAGCACGGCAGGAGCGGGGGAACCACCACGGGCGCCGGAAGGCGTCCTCGGGGTGAAGCCGGGTGACCGTCCTCGGACGGGAGCGCGGCCGGGTGATCTCCCACCCGAACCCGACAGCTCACCTCGTAGGCGTACGGAGA
>NZ_CAMPHH010000088.1 GCF_946885855.1 uncultured Actinotalea sp.
TGACCGAGCTCGACAACGACCGGGAGTACCCGGTCGAGGAGGGCGAGAGCCGCGCGCACACGTACCACTGGATCGCGAACCTGGCGGACCTCGGCACCCTGGACGCGACGGTCACTGCCGACCACCCCAACGCCGCCGTCTTCACCGACGACGGCGCCCGCACCTACGTCGCGGCCAACACCACCCCCGCGCCGCTCACGGTGGCGTTCTCGGACGGCACCGTGCTCGAGGTGGCGGCGGGGCGGACGGCGACCACCGGCGCCCACGAGTGGAGCGGCGGCGGCGCCCCGAGCGGCACGGAGGAGCCCGGCGAGCCGACCGAGCCGCCGGCGCCCGAGGCGACCGAGCTGTACCTGACGCCCGACGGCCTGGCGACCGAGCCCGGCACCGAGGGAACGGCCACGCTCGGCCCGCGCCAGGGCATGGACGCCGTCGGCGACCCGAGCACGGGGCTCGTCGTCCAGGAGGACGGCCTGACGGGGACCTTCGGGGGCCTGCGGACCGTCTTCGACATCGGCATCGACGCGGGGACGTCCGTCGGCAACGGCACGCGCCTGCGGGTCTCCTACGACCTCGAGGGCGACGGCACGTGGGACCGCGTGGAGACCTACGGGTACTTCGCGACCGACCCGGCGCCCGGCTACGAGCGGTACACCTCCGCCAACCGGAGCCCCGAGTCTGCCGAGGGATCCCTCGGCGCGATGACGGACGGCTCGATCAAGGTCGAGCTGTGGAACGTGCTCGGCACCGGCGAGACGCTCGTCGACCTGGCGACCTCGGTCGTCCGCGTGCCGTTCGGTGGGCTGACGACCGACGGCGGGGGCGACCCGACCGATCCCACGGACCCCACCGATCCCACGGACCCGACGGACCCGACCGATCCGGAGCCCGAGCCCGACCAGGCACCCGGCGCCCCGCGCGAGGTCTTCGTCACGGCCGCGAGCGGCACGGAGCTCGACGTCGCGTGGGAGGCGCCGGCGAACCCGGGCACCCACGAGGTGACCGACTACCGCGTGCAGTACCGGACCGCCGGATCGACCACCTGGACCCGGTTCCTCGACCCCGTCACCGCCACCACCGGTGCGCGGATCACAGGGCTCACGCCGGGCACGACCTACGAGGTCCGCGTCCGCGCGGTCTCGGACGCCGGGCTGGGGACGTTCTCGACCCGCACCGCCGGGACCACGTGGGCGGCGCCCTCGGCGCCGCTGGGGCTCACCGCCAAGGTCCAGGGGCGCAACGTCCAGCTCACCTGGACGGCGCCGCGGGACTCCGGTCACTCACCCGTGACGGACTACGTCGTCGAGTACTCCTCGGACGGGTCGACGTGGCACGTCGTCGACGACGGCGTGGGCACGGCGACGGGTGCGCGGATCACGCACCTGGACAAGAAGACGTCCTACCTCGTGCGCGTGGCCGCGGTCAGCGACGTGGGCGTCGGCGGGTGGCTGACGGTGTCGGCGACGACCCGCTGACCCGGTAGGCCCCTCCCGCACCACGCAACGGGGAAGGTCGGTGGCGCCCTGTGCCACCGACCTTCCCCGTCGTCGTCCCGTTGTCGTCGACGTCACCGGTCCAGGGGGAACACCGGGGCGCCGTCGGACGCTGCACCCCTCGGACCACCAGGGAGGACGCATGACGGACTACGGCCACCACCTGCTCTTCGGCTCGTTCGTGACGCCGACGGCGCAGGACCCGGACGCCGTCGTCGGCCTCGCGGTCGCCTCGGAGGAGGCCGGCCTGGACCTCGTGACGTTCCAGGACCACCCGTACCAGGCCGCGTTCCTGGACACGTGGACCCTCCTGACCTGGGTTGCGGCCCGCACCGACCGCATCCACCTCGCCGGCAACGTGCTCAACCTGCCGCTGCGGCAGCCGGCGGTCCTCGCCCGGTCCGCGGCGAGCCTGGACCTGCTCTCCGGCGGCCGGGTCGCACTCGGCCTGGGCGCCGGCGGCTTCTGGGACGCGATCGAGGCGATGGGCGGCACGCGCCTGGCCGCCGGCGAGGCGGTCGACGCGCTCGAGGAGGCGCTCGAGATCGTCCGAGGCATCTGGGCGGCCGACGAGCGATCGACCCTGCGCGTCGACGGCGAGCACCACCGCGTCCGCGGCGCCAAGCGCGGCCCGGCCCCCGCGCACGACATCCCGATCTGGCTCGGCGCCTACAAGCCGCGGATGCTCCGCCTCGTCGGCGCCCGCGCCGACGGCTGGCTCCCCTCGCTGCCCTACCTCCGCTCCCTCGACGACCTAGACCGCGGCAACGACGTCATCGACGCCGCCGCGACCGCCGCCGGCCGCGACCCCCGCGCCGTCCGCCGCCTGCTCAACATCACGCCCGCCGAGGTCGACGTCGAGACCCTCACCCGCCTGGCGCTGGACCACGGCGTCTCCGGCTTCATCGCCATGGGCGACGACCCGCGCGCCCTGGTCCGCCTCGGCCGGGACATCGCCCCGGCCGTCCGCGACGCGGTGGCCGCCGCGCGCAGCCGACGCGCCGAGGCGGCCGCCGACCCCCTCCCCCCGTCCGGCGGGGCCGACGACGCCCCGCTCGAGGGTACGGCGCCGGTCGAGACGCTCCGCTCCGCCGACCACGTGCGCGTGACGGCGCGAGCCGACGGGTCGTCGGCGGCGGGGGGACCCGGAGCGCCGTCGTCGCCCGACCGCAAGGCCGTGCCCGGCGTGACGCCCACCCCCGACGACGGCGTCCGCCACGCGTCCCGGTCCGTCTGGCGCGAGGAGGACCGGCCGACGGCGCCGCCGCCCCCGCCCGGGACGACGCACTCCCCCACCGGGCGCGCGGTCGCCCAGCACCTCGTCGACGTGCACGACCACCTGCGGTCCGAGCTCGCCGAGCTGCGCCGCGTCGCGGAGCAGGTGCTCGACGGCGCGCTGGACGCGGGGGCCGCGCGGTCCGCGATCAACGCGATGACGCTGCGGCAGAACGCCTGGGTGCTCGGCGCCTACTGCGCGACGTACTGCCGGACCGTGACCGGCCACCACACCCTGGAGGACCAGAACTTCCTGCCGTACCTGCGGCGGGTCGAGCCGGGGCTCGCACCCGTGGTGGACCGGCTCCAGGCCGAGCACGTCGACATCCACCACGTCCTGGAGGACGTCGACGCCGCGCTCGTGCGCTTCGTCACCGACGACGACGGCGCCGCCGTGCTCCGCGAGGCCGTCGACCTCCTCACCGACGTGCTGCTGTCGCACCTGTCCTACGAGGAGCACGAGCTCGTCGAGCCCCTCGCGCGCTACGGCATGGCCCCCGGCCAGGTCTGACGGGCCACCGGGACCCGCGTCACGGGCGCAGCGGGTACCGGCGGTAGGCACGCTGCCGGGCCCGGGCGCGGCCCGTCAGCTCGGCGCGGAGCCGGGCGTCGACCCGCGCCGCCTGGTGCTCGAGCTCGCGCAGCAGCTTGCGGTGGCTGTCGAGGCGTCGCTGGGGCAGCGTGCCGTCCTCGACCGCGGCGAGGACGGCACATCCCGGCTCGGTGCGGTGCCCGCAGTCGCTGAACCGGCACCGCCGGGCGAGGTCCTCGATCTCGGCGAAGACCTCGTCGAGCGCCTCCTCGCCGGCCAGGCCGATGGTGCGCAGGCCCGGCGTGTCGATGACGGCGCCGCCGCCGGCCGCCAGGTGCAGCTCACGGGTCACGGTGGTGTGCCGGCCCTTGCCGTCGATCCGCAGCGCGCGCGTGGTCATGACGTCCTCGCCGACGAGCGCGTTGAGCAGCGTGCTCTTGCCCGCGCCGGAGGCCCCGAGCAGGGCGACCGTCGCGCCGTCGCGGAGCCGGTCCCGCAGCGGCTCGAGGCCGGTGCCGGTCAGGGCCGAGACGGCGAGGACGACGGCGCCCGGTGCGGCCTCGGCGACCTCGGCGGCGAGCACGTCGGGCTCACGCGGCAGGTCGGCCTTGGTGAGGACGACCCACGGCTGGGCCCCGGAGGACCACGCCAGGGCGAGCAGGCGCTCGACCCGCGCCAGGTCGACGTCGGGCGCCATGCCCTCGACCACCGCGACGACGTCGGCGTTCGCCGCGAGCACCTGCCCGAACGAGGAGCCCTGGGCGACCTGGGCCCGGACGACGGCGGTGCGACGCGGCAGGACGCGGTCCACGGCCCACGCGTCGGCACCGGGGACGGGCGCCAGCAGCACCCAGTCGCCGGCGGCCGGGACCGCCACGGGGTCGTCGGCGACGGCGCGCGCGAGGGCGGGCGACCAGGTCGCGCTCAGGGGCGGGGCGGCGTCGTCGACGGCCACGAGCACGTCGCACCGGCCCCGGCCCGAACGACCGACGCGACCGACGACGGCGTCCGGCGGCGCCCCGGCGAGGTGTGCGGCCCAGCCGGCGTCCCAGCCGAGCGGGGCGAGGTCACGGTGCGAGCCGGGTGTCGGACGCTCCGAGGACGGCTGGGGGAAGGGGAAGGACAGGTCAGCAGAGGACAACGGAGGACCCTTCGGCGGGCCCCGCGGTCTCAGGTGTCGCGGGGCGGGGAGGTGGTGGGCTGAGGGACGACGAGCACCACGACGCTCATGGCGCACCTCCCTTCCTCCGACCGGCACGGCTCCTGCGACCGGCACGGCTCCTGCGACCGGCACGGCTCCTCCGACCGGCACCGCTGCTGCGACCGGCACGGCTCCTGCGACCGGCACGGTCTCACGCGCGCCCTGCAGCGACGGTAGGCCGACCCGTGCCCCCCGCGCACGGCTTTATCCCCCGTCGACGCGGGTCTCTGCGGAGACCTCCCCGCGGGAGACGCGGGGAAGTCTCCGCACTGTTCCGCCCGTTCTCGACGGCAACGGTGAGACCTGGAGTCGGACACCGACTCCAGGTCTCACCGTTGTGGGACGGGGAGTCAGTCCCGCCACACCTGCACGATCGTCGGCCGGGGCCCGCCCCAGGCGTCGTCGGTGACCGCTCCCTCGGGGAGGTAGTCCGGGAACCGGGAGTCCTGCGCTCCCCAGGTCCCGTCCTCGCCCGGGTGCTGGACGGCGACGTAGACCATGTCCTGCTGATCGCGGATCACCGGACCGCAGGTCTCCGCCCCCGTCGGGACCGAGAGGAACTGCTGCACGCGCCCGCGCTCCGGTCCCTCGAGCGGCACCTTGAACAGCCCGTCGCAGTAGCCGATGGAACCCGCGGCGCCGTCCGTCGACACCCAGAGCGTTCCGTCGCCGTCGAAGGCCACGTTGTCGGGGCAGGAGATCGGCGAGACGGCCTCGGGCGGGAACCCGGCGAAGTACGTGTGCGGGTTGACCGCCGGGTCGCCGCACAGCAGCAGGATCTGCCAGCCGAACGTCGTCGCGGTGGGGTCGTCGCCCGCCTCGGTCAGCTCGATGACGTGACCGTCGCGGTTGGGCGTGCGCGGGTTCGGCTCCGTCGCGCCCTCGTTCGTACCGGTGCCGCGCGCCGTGTTGTTCGTGCAGGCCGCGTAGACCCGCCCGGTGCGGGGGTTGGGCTCGACGTCCTCGGGGCGGTCCATCTTCGTGGCGCCCACGGCGTCCGCCGCGAGCCGGGTGTGCACGAGCACCTCGTCCGTGGTGAACCCGGGGACCTGGCTCTGCCCGTCGACCACCAGCGGCAGCCACTCCCCCGTCCCGTCGAACATGCCGTCCGACGGCAGCGCGCCCGTGCCGGTGATCTCCTCGACCGGCGAGTCCCCGCGGAAGCGCGCCACGTACAGGCTGCCGGCGGACAGCAGCTGCTTGTTGTGCTCCCGGTGCCGCTCGCCCTTGCGGTAGGTGTCGCGCGAGACGAACTTGTAGAGGTACTCGAACCGCTCGTCGTCGCCCATGTACGCGACCACGTGCCCGCTCCGCGCGATCCGCACCGTGGCGCCCTCGTGCTTGAACCGGCCGAGCATCGTGTGCTTCACCGGGGTCGACGTCGGGTCGTACGGGTCCACCTCGACGATCCACCCGAAGCGGTTCGGCTCGTTCTCGTACCCGGGGGTCCGGGCGTCGAACCGGGGGTCGACCTCCTCCCAGCCGCGGACGGTCGGCTCCGGCCGCAGGCCGTAGCGCGCCTGCTCGGGCGTCCCCGCGGCCCGGAAGTAGCCCTGGAAGTTCTCCTCGCCGGACAGCACGGTGCCCCACGGCGTGGTGCCGCCCGCGCAGTTGTTGAACGTGCCGAGGACGACCGTGCCCGTCGGGTCGTCCTGGGTGCGCAGCAGGGGCGAGCCGGCCGCCGGCCCGGTCACCGCGAAGGGCGTCGTGGCGGTGATCCTGCGGTTCAGCGGCGCGCCGACGACGTACGTCCACGGCTCGCGCTTGCGGGATCGCCGCAGCTCGACGACGGACATCCCGTGGGCGGCCATCCCGATCCAGCGCTGCTCGGCGAGCTCCTCCGGCGTGGTCGCCGGCGGGAACATGATCGCCTCGTTCGTGTACTCGTGGTTGTTCACCAGCACGGCGCTGCGGCCGTTGGGGTGCTCGAGGATGTCCAGGTAGTCGACGTTGTAGCCGAGCATGCGCTCCTGGAGCTCGGCGGTGAGCGTGGTGGGGTCGAACCGGTCGTCCTCGGAGAACAGCGGGTCGCCCCACCGGATGATCGGGGCCCACGAGTAGCCGCCGGGCACGACGAGGTCGTCCACCGCCGCCCCGACGGGCGCGATCGGCACGAAGGGCAGGCGGCCACCGCGGGCGGCGGCGGACGCGGGAGCCGCGGTCCCGACCTGGGCGGCGAGCGTCAGCGCACCCGCACCGGCGGCCGCCCCGAGCAGGAGGGCTCGGCGGGACAGCGCCGTCTCCGCAACGTCCTTGAACGTCGCGTTGTCGCTCCGGTTCGGCACCTCGTGGAAGCACGCGTCCGCGCACTTGAGGTGGCACGTCACCGCCGAGCGCTTGCCGGCGGTGTGCCGGAGCATCGGCAGGAGCGGCAGGTAGCGGCGGGAGGTGCTGCTCGTCCGGGCGCTGCCCGGTCGGTCGTCCGTCGTGGTCATCATCGTCCCCTCGGATCGGCAGGTGCTGGGGACGCTACCGTGATAGCCGGTGTGACTCTATCGGAGAGCAGCCGTGACTGCGCTCACCAGGCCGGAGCCGACGACGGCGCGTCGGGGGGACCACGCGCGGGCCCCCGCCCGGGCCCGCCCGGCCGGGGGTGCCGCTGCCCCGGTCCTGGGCTCAGGCGCCGTCGGTGGTCGCCATGCTCAGGAGACCGTGGCGCCGCAGAACCGTCCGAGCTCGTAGGTCGCCGCCGCGGCGCGATAGCCGATGGCGACCTGCCGCGCGGCCCGGGTGACGAGGGACCCGCCGGAGAGCAGGCCGACGACGGCGCCCGTGGCCAGCAGCGCGAGGCCGACGAGCACGGCCGCGACGGCGACCGCCGTCGTGCCCGTGAGCCCGACCAGGTACGGCAGCACCGGCACGATCGCGCCGGAGCCGAAGAACACGAAGCTGGACACGGCGGCGGACCAGCCCGTGCCGACGGCCTCGTGGTGCTCGACGCGGTGGTGGGCCGTGTCGTGCGCCTCGGCGAGCGCGTGGTCGGCCAGGACCGCGTCCGCCTGCGCGCGGGCGTCGTCGGCGGCCAGACCGCGGGCCCGGTAGACGAGGGCCAGCTCGTTGGCGTCGAGGTCGAGGTGGCGCAGCACGTCACGGGCGCCCGGGTCGGGGCGGGACGCCTCGAGCAGCTCTCGCTGCGAGCGGACGGAGACGTACTCCCCGGCGCCCATGGAGAGCGCGCCGGCCAGCAGCCCGGCCAGGCCCGTGAGCAGCACGGTCGCCGGGCTCACGCCCGCGGCGCCGATCCCCAGGACGAGCGCGAAGTTGCTGACGAGCCCGTCGTTCGCGCCGAAGACCGCGGCGCGGAACGTCCCGGAGATGCGGTTGCGGCCCCGCTGGGCGAGGGCGCGGACGACCTCGGCGTGGATCCGCTCGTCCGCGGCCATGGCGTCGGTGGCGTGGGCGTCGTCGGTGTAGGGCGACCGCGTCTCGGCGCGCTGGGCGAGGGCGAGGACGAACACCGACCCGAACCGGCGGGCGAGGACGCCGAGGACGCGGGTGCGCAGGTCCGGGCGGAGCGGCCGGCCCGCCTGGTCCCCGAGCAGGGCCTCCCAGTGCGCCTGGTGCCGGCCCTCGGCGGCCGCGAGGGCGAGCAGGATCTCGCGCTCCTCCCCGTCGCGCCGCCGGGCGAGGTCCCGGTAGATCGCGGCCTCCGCGCGCTCGGCGGCGAGGTAGCGGCGCCAGCGACGGACGTCCCGCGCCGACGGCGGGTCGGTGATCGGGCGGGCGTCGGGCGCAGGGGGGTGAGCGGGCATGCATCCTCCTCGACCGGATCCGGCCGAGCGCGCCTGCGGGCGCCCTCGGTCAGGACACGGTGACGTGTCGTCGTGCTGACCGAAGGTCTCGTTCGCCCGACAGGGTGGTGCACCGGGCCCGCGGGCCAGTGTGTCGACGCACCGCCGCCGGCGTGCCGGCGGGAACTACTCCCCTTCGCCGCGCAGCCTAGCGCGGCCGACGACGGCTGAGGGACGGCGACAGCCGGGACGGCGACAACGGGGACGGACGGACGACGGCCCGTCCCTGGCGGGACGGGCCGTCGCCTCGTGCGGTGCTGTCAGCCGGGCCTCACATGTGGCCGACCACGTCCACCACGACGTGCGCGGGGGCGTAGGTGTAGACGCACACCGTGCCCGCGTCGGACACCGGGGCGAGGACCTCGTTGGCCACCGTACGACCGGCCATGAGGTTCAGCGTCGACGTCGGCGGACGCTCACCGCACGGGAAGACCGTCGCGAAGCCGACCCCCGTGGGGTCCGCGACCGTGACGTTCAGGACCGCCACGGCGGCATCGGCCGGCAGCCCCGCCCGGCCCGCGACCGGGACGGTCACGACCGAGCCGGCCGCGGGCAGGCCCGTGCCGGTGAACTGCCCGTCGGCCGCCTCGAACCCGGACCGCGTGTCCGCCAGCCGCATCGGCGTCACCGCGGTGTAGCCCTTGTTCTCGGGGAAGTACCCGACCACGTCCACGACCACGCGAGCCGTCGCGTACGTGAACACGCACACCGTCCCGCCCTCGGAGATCTTCGCCACGACCTCGTTGGCGACCGTCTCACCGGGCCGGAAGTTCAGCGTGGACGTCCCCACCTCGGGGCTGCACGGGTAGACCGTCGCGTAGCCGCCGGCGGCGGGGTCCGCGATGGTCACGTTGAGGACCGCTGCCAGGGCGTCCGTCGGCACACCCGCCCGTCCCGCGACCGGGACCTGGATCTGGCGACCGCCCAGGACCGGGCCGGTCCCGGTGAACAGCTCGTCCGCCGCGACCCAGCGCGCGGTCGTGTCCGCGAGCCGGTACGGGGTCACCGGGGTGTAGCCGGAGCCCTTCGGGACGTATCCGCTGACGTCGACGACGACCCGCGCACCCGCGTGCGTGAACACGCACACCGTCCCGTCCGCGGCGAGCTGCGCGATCACCTCGTTGGCGACCGTCGACCCGCGGGTGTAGTTCAGGCTCGACGTCGGCACGTCCGCACCGCACGGGTACACCGTCGCGTACCCCACCCCCGTCGCGTCCGCGATCGTCACGTTCAGCACCGCCGCCTCGGCATCTGCGGGGACACCCGCCCGGCCGGCCACGTCCACCGTGAGGGTGCCGCCCGCGGCGACCATGCCGTCGCCCTCGAACAGCCCGTCAGCCGCGACCCAGCCGTCGGTGGTGTCGGCCAGGCGAGCCGGCGTCAGCGGCAGGACGGCACCGTCGCCGCCGTCCCCGTCGCCGCCACCGCCGTCGCCCCCGCCTCCGTCACCGCCGTGCTCGGACGGGGCGATGATCTGCGTGCCGACCACGTCGGTGCCGAGGACCGTCCCGCCGTCGGCGAGCAGGTCGAGGGTGATGACGTAGTCGCCCAGCGGCGCCCCTGCCGCCACGTTGAGGTACCACGTGATGAGCGCGTCGTACCCGGGCTCGAGCGCCGGCAGCGGCCAGAGCGCGACGAGGTTCCCCTCGACGAGCGTGAAGGTCGCGGGCACGGCCTCGGACCAGGCCGCCACCTGGCCGGCCGCCGTGAAGTCCGTGAGGGCGTCGACGGTGATGCGGAGGTCGGCACCCGCGAGCGCGGGCTGCGTGACCGGGTTGACGACGCGGGCGGTGGCCGGGACGAAGGTCGCCTGGGCCGCGTAGCCGTCGATGTCCGTCCACAGGACCGTCGGGGTGTCGTCGTGGACCTGCGTCAGCGCCACGTCCGTGGCCACCGGCTCACCGGTCGCCAGGTCGACGAGGTCGACGAGGTCGAGCGTCAGGGCGTACGCACCCACCGGCGCCGAGGCACCGACGGTCAGCGTCACGTCCGTCGTCACCCGCGCACCGGCCGGGAGGGCGAGCCCCTCCGACGGGGCCCACTGGCCCACGAGCGCGCCGCCCTCCACCGTGAGGGTCACGGGCTCCGCCGTGGGGCCGAGGAGAAGCTGGACCTGGTCGGCCGCCGTGAACGCGGCTCCCGCGTCCGTCGCCGCCACGGTGAAGCGCAGCGCGGCCGACGCCACCGGGGTACCGGCCCACGGCATGTAGGCGGCTGCCGTCGTCGACGTCGTGACCGTCTGGATGAGGTCCTCCGGCACCGGTCCCCACGTCGTCGCGGGGTTCACCAGCGCGGCGGCCTGCTCGTCGCACGAGTTCTCGAAGACGGGGTCGATGGAGAACCCGGCCACGACGTCGTTCTCGTGCAGGTAGTTGATCACCGATCGGACGTCGTCGGCCATCTGGGCGAACGCGGCGATGTCGGTGAGGGTCCCGTCCTCTCCCGCGATCGGCGGGAGGTCGAGGAAGTCGACGGCCTCGAGGACCGGCGAGACCTTCCAGGTGAGCGTCGCGACGTCGAGCCAGGTGGAGCACCCCGGGAACATCGCCTCGCGGTCGTACGTGAAGCCGCTGTAGTCGACGAATCGCTCACCCGTGGTGGGCGTCGTCTCGAGGAAGCCCATCTGCCACGTGTCGCTCGGCACGTAGAGGTCGGGGACCTTGACGATGCGGTTGTAGTAGGTGATCGCGTCGATCGAGATCGGCACGCCCTTGCCGGTCGCGGTGCCCACGGCGGCGGCGGCCAGCTCCCAGGCGTCGAGCCCGCCGACGGCGGCCGGGACCGCGTCGAGGCCGGGGATCGTGCCGCTCTCCATGAGCGAGCGGAAGATCGCCGAGTGCTTCGGCGCCGCGTCGACGGGGATGCCGTCGATCGTGAGGCGGCCGGCCCCGTCCAGCGTGACGGACTCGGCGACCTCGAGGGCGGCCGTCACCTCGGCGAGGTGCCGGTCCATGTTCTCCGCGGGCTGCCGCGCCATGTTGAGGCGCTCGAGCTCGGCCTCGCTGACGTACATGGCGTACGCCGGGTCGGGGTCGCACGCCGAGATCTCCTCGGTCTCCTCCGCGGCCGGGTCGACGGCACCGTCCACGAGGCCTTCGCCGAGCAGCGGCACGAGGTACACGGTCCGGCCGTCCGCCGGGTTCTCGACCGCGTCCGCCTCCGTCATGCCCGGCAGCAGCACGTCGGAGACGGGCTGCACGCAGAGCTCCGTGGTCGTGCCGTCCTCGCCCACCACGTCGTAGGTCGCCAGGATCGGCACGCCGTGCACGTCACGCAGGATCTTGACCAGGTCGGCGTAGAGGCTCCCGGTCGTGTCGTCGCCGGAGCCATCCCCGCCTGAGCCTCCGCCGCCCGCGTCACCGCCACCGCCCGGCGCCGCCGCCGCCGTGAGGGCCGGCGACAGGCCGAGGGCCAGGACCGCGCTCGTCGCGACCGCGACGACACGGGTCTTCGTCGTTCGTCTCATCTCTCCTCCTCAGCAAGGAGGTCCCCCTGGGCCCCCTGCGGACGAGCGGCGCTGCGCGGGGCCCGACGAGGTGCGCGATCACGAGCGCCTCTCCCGGCCGGCCGTCCGGCGTCGCGGCGGGCTGGTGGCCCGCCTGTACGCCACGCTCCGCCGGGGCCAAACGGGCAAAAAGGGCACTTGGTCCCGGTCCGCCGAGCCGTCCGGTTGCGGGTCCCACTCGGCCCGCCTAGGTTCACCGTTCGTCGGGAACCTGGCCTGCAGGGAGGTTCAGGACCCCGGCGCGGTGCCTCGCCCCGGACCCCGGCACGGCACCTTCTCGCGGCCTCTCGGCTCGCCCCGCCCCTGCCC
>NZ_CAMPHH010000089.1 GCF_946885855.1 uncultured Actinotalea sp.
GCCTCACCCCACCCCCCGAAAGGTCCCACCATGCGCATCTCCCGCCTGATCGGAGCCGCGGTCGCGGCCTCGCTCGCCCTGACGATCTCCGCGTGCTCCTCCGCCGAGCCCACGGCCGAGCCCGCCCCGGCCGAGGGCGCCACCGCCGACGACGACGCCGCGGCGGACGACGCGACCGAGGAGCCCCTCGAGACCATCGAGGTGAACTTCGGCTACATCCCCGACTTCAACGGCACGAGCCTCCTCGCCATCGCGGAGGACCAGGGCCTCTGGGAGAAGCACGCCCTCGACGTCACCACGTCGTCGTTCACCAACGGCCCGCTGCAGATCCAGGCGCTGGGCACCGGGGACCTCGACTTCGGCTACATCGGCCCGGGCGCGTTCTGGCTGCCCGCCTCCGGCCAGGCGAAGATCGTCGCGATCAACACGCTCGGCCAGTCCGACCGCGTCGTGGCGCAGGCCGGCATCACCAGCATGGAGGACCTGCGCGGCAAGACCATCGCCGTGCCGGAGGGCACCTCGGGCGACATGATCCTCACCCTGGCGCTCGCCGAGGCGGGCATGACCAAGGACGACATCCAGGTCGCCTCGATGGAGCCGTCGGCCATCGTCGCCGCCCTCGCGTCCAAGCAGGTCGACGGCGCGGGCTTCTGGTACCCGCCGCTCGCGACCGTCAAGGAGCAGGTGCCGGACCTCGTCGAGCTCGCGAAGAACTCCGACTTCGAGGACTCCGTCTCCTTCCCGAACGCCTTCGTGGCCGGGAACGACGTCGTCGAGGGTGAGCCGGAGATGGTCGAGCGCGTCCTGGCGGCGCTGCGCGACGCGATGGCGTTCCGTGCGGCCAACCTGGACGAGACGATCGCCCTGACCGCCGAGTTCAACAACCTCGAGCTCGCGGCGGTCGAGGGTGACGTGGAGAACGTCCAGGTGCTCAGCCTGGAGGAGATCGACCAGTTCACCGAGGACGGCACCGTGGACCGCTGGCTCGCCGGCATGGTCGACTACTTCGTCGGTGCCGGCCGCCTGACGGACCCCGTCGAGCCGAGCGAGTTCTACCTCGGAGACCTGTTCCTCGCCGCGGGCGAGTGACCACCCGGTGAGCGGCGCGCCCGGCGCGCCGCTCACCGGCCGACCGACACTGGAGAGCCCCGCAGCGATGGCGCCGACGAACATCCTCTTCCTCATGACCGACCAGCACCGGGTGGACACCCTCGGGGCGTACGGCAACCCGCACGCCGCCACGCCGGTGCTGGACGAGCTGGCCCGGACCGGGACCCGCTTCGACCGGTGGTACACGCCGACGGCGATCTGCACCCCGGCCCGGGCGAGCCTGCTCACCGGTCAGGCGCCGTTCCGGCACCGGGTGCTCGCCAACCACGAGCGCAACGTCGGGTACCGCGAGGACGTCGCACCCGGCACCTTCACGTTCGTGGAGGCGCTGCGGGAGCGCGGCTACAACACGGGCCTCGTCGGCAAGTGGCACGCGGGGACCGAGCGGGACGCGGCGTCGTTCGGCTTCGACGGGCCGGACCTGCCCGGCTGGCACAACCCGGTCGGCAACGAGGACTACCTGCGCTACCTGGCGGAGAACGACCTCCCCCCGTACGAGATCAGCGACCGGATCCGCGGCACCCTGCCCAACGGTGGGCCGGGCAACCTCCTGGCTGCCCGGCTCCACCAGCCGGTCGAGGCCACGTTCGAGCACTACCTCGCGACCAGGACGATCGAGCTGCTCGAGCGGTACGCGCACGAGTATCGCTCCGGCGCCCGGCCCTTCTTCCTGGAGCTGAGCTTCTTCGGGCCGCACCTGCCCTACATCGTCCCCGACGCGTACTTCGACCTCGTCGACCCCGCGGTCGTCGAGCTGCCGAGGTCGGTCGCGGAGACGTTCGCGGGCAAGCCCCCGGTGCAGCGCAACTACAGCGCCCACTGGACCTTCGACACCATGCCGATCGAGGTGACGCGCAAGCTCATCGCGGTCTACTGGGGCTACGTGGCGCTCATCGACGAGCAGCTCGGGCGGGTCGTGGCCGCGCTCGAGCGGCTCGGCCTGGTGGACGAGACCGCGGTCTTCTTCACGTGCGACCACGGCGAGTTCACGGGGGCGCACCGCCTGCACGACAAGGGTCCGGCGATGTACGAGGACATCTACCGCACCCCGGGGCTGCTGCGGGTCCCCGGGGGACCGGCGGGCCAGGTGCGGACCGAGTTCGTCAGCCTGCTCGACTGCACGGCGACGATCCTCGAGCTGGCCGGCGTCGACCCGGCGCCGGCCGTGGACTCGCGCAGCCTGCTGCCGCTGGTCCAGGGGCAGCAGGTGGACTGGGCCGAGGACATCGTCTGCGAGTTCCACGGGCACCACTTCCCGTACCCGCAGCGGATGCTGCGCACCGACCGCCACAAGCTCGTCGTCAACCCCGACTCCGTGAACGAGCTGTACGACCTGCAGACGGACCCCGACGAGCTGCTCAACGTCTACGAGCACCCGGAGATGGCGGACGTGCGGCGCCGGCTGATGCAGCGGCTCTACCAGGTCCTGCGGCAGCGGGGTGACAACTTCTACCACTGGATGACCACGATGTACGACGTCGGCGAGGTCGACCACGACCCCACGCAGTCCGGCCTCGACGAGGCGACGTACCAGCCGGAGCCGGTCCGGTGACGGCCGGGGCAGGCCGTCGGCCGAACATCGTCCTCGTCCTCACCGACGACCACGCGGCGCACGCCATCGGGGCCTACGGATCGGTGGTGAACACGACGCCCCGGATCGACGAGATCGGCCGCCAGGGCTGCGTCCTGGACCACTGCTACGCGACCAACTCCCTCTGCTCCCCGAGCCGGGCGAGCATCCTCACCGGCACCTACAGCCACGTCAACGGCGTGACGACGCTTGAGACGCCGATCGACGCGAGCCAGCCGACCTTCGTCAGCCAGCTGCGTGCGGCCGGGTACCGCACCGCCGTCGTCGGCAAGTGGCACATGGGCCACGGCGCGGGGCACGACCCCGAGGGCTTCGACTACTGGGACGTGGTCATCGAGCAGGGGGAGTACCACGACCCCCGCTTCCTCTCCCCGTCCGGGCTGCGGACGGAGCCCGGGTACGCGACCGACGTCATCACCGACCTGGCGCTGCGCTGGGCGGACGGGCTCGACGGGGACGACCCGTTCTGCCTGCTGATCTTCCACAAGGCGCCGCACCGTCCGTGGGAGCCGGACGCCGCCCACGCCGACCTCTACACCGACCCGGTCCCCGTGCCGCGGACGTTCGACGACGACCTCGCCACGCGGACGTCGTCGGCGCGGCGGGCGGCGATGCGCATCGCCGAGCACCTCGGCGTCGAGGACCTCAAGCAGGACCCGCCGCCCGGGCTGACCTACGAGGAGCTGGCGCTGTGGAAGTACCAGCGGTTCATGGAGGACTACCTGCGCTGCGTGGCGTCGGTCGACGACAACGTCGGCCGGGTGGCCGACTGGCTGCGCGAGCGCGGTGACCTCGACGACACGCTGCTCATGTACTCCTCGGACCAGGGCTTCTTCCTGGGGGAGCACGGCTGGTTCGACAAGCGGTTCATGTACGAGGAGTCGATCCGCATGCCGTTCCTGCTGTCGTACCCCCGTCGGCTCGAGCCGGGCACGAGGTACGACGGGATCGTCACCAACGTGGACCTGGCTCGGACGATCCTCGACGCCGCGGGCGTGCCGGCGCACCCGAGGATGCAGGGCCGGTCCTTCTGGCCGGAGCTGGCCCGCAGCGACGACGGCGCCGCCACCCCGGGTCAGGCGGACCTGCCGCCGGAGGGCTTCTACTACCGGTACTGGGAGCACGACGACGTCTTCCACAAGGCCCCGGCGCACTACGGGTACCGCGACCGGAGGTACAAGATCATCTATTACTACAACGACGGTCTCGGCCTGGCGGGCACCGGCTCCTTCTCCTACGCCGGGGAGTGGGAGCTCTACGACCTCGAGCGCGACCCGGACGAGCTGCGCAACGTGGCGGACGACCCCGACTACGCCGAGGTCCGCGCCCGCCTCGAGGTCGACCTGTGGCGGGCCCAGGCCGCGGTCGGCGACGAGCCGCACCCCGGCCAGGCGGTCCCCGCCGGCCTCGCCGACGGCGCGACGGCGCCCCGGGACCGGGTGGCGTCGGTCCCGTGAGCGCCGTGCTCCCGGCGACGCGCGGACTGGCCGACCTCGTGCCGATCGACGGCGCGACCGTCCACCTGGGCTCCGACCGGTTCTACCCGGAGGAGGGCCCCGTCGTCCCGGTGTCGGTCGAGCCGTTCGAGATCGCCCGGCACCCGGTGACGAACCGGGAATTCGCCGCCTTCGTGGACGCGACCGGGTACGTGACCACGGCGGAGCGGCCGCTGGACCCCGCCGACTTCCCGTCCCTCGACCCGGCCGGCCTCGAGCCCGGCTCGCTCGTCTTCACCGCGACGGCCGGGCCCGTGGACCTGGGGGACTGGCGTCAGTGGTGGCGGTGGGTCCCCGGGGCGAGCTGGCGGCACCCGCGTGGGCGGGACTCCTCGACCGACGGCCTGGCGGACCATCCGGTCGTCCAGGTCTCGTTCGAGGACGCGTCCGCCTATGCGGACTGGGCCGGGCTCCGCCTGCCCACCGAGCCCGAGTGGGAGCTGGCCGCCCGCGCCGGACTCGAGGGCGCCACCTACACCTGGGGTGAGGAGCCGAACGACGGCTCGCGCGCGAACACGTGGCAGGGCCGCTTCCCGTACCTCAACACCGGCGCGGGGTCCGGCCGCTGGGTGGGCACCTCGCCGGTGGGTGCCTTCCCGCCCAACGGGTTCGGCCTGCGCGACATGACCGGCAACGTCTGGGAGTGGACGACGGACCGGTGGACGGACGGGCACGGCGCGCTGCTCGCGGCCCGCGCGGAACCGTCGGGCTCCTGCGGCTGCGGGCCCATGAGCGGCCCGGCGGCCGCGCTCGCGGGCCGCACGGCGCACGACCGCGGCCGGGAGCCCGAGCCGCGCATGGTGCTCAAGGGCGGGTCGCACCTGTGCGCGCCGGAGTACTGCCTGCGGTACCGGCCCGCCGCCCGGTCCCCGCAGACGCCCGACTCGGCCACGACCCACATCGGCTTCCGCTGCGCGCGGTGACGGCGGTCGGCCGGGGGAGGGTTCGCGCCTCGATCGACAGCATGACGACTTGAAGAGTTCTTCATGTTGTGTACCATTCATGACGAGGTACCGCGGGACCGCCCTCGCAGCACACCTCGTCGGCCGCCCGCTCGGCGCCCGCCCTCCGTGACGAAGGTCGCCGATGACGCTCCCCCTGCACCAGGTCAAGGCCGAGCTCTTCCGCACCCTGGGACATCCCGTCCGCATCCGCGTCCTCGAGCTGCTCCTCGACGGCCCGAAGCAGGTCCGCGAGCTGCTCGCGGAGATCGAGGTCGAGCCGTCCAACCTCTCCCAGCAGCTCGCCGTGCTGCGCCGTGCGGACCTCGTCTCCTCCTCCCGGGAGGGAACGACGGTCCTGTACCGGCTGAGCACCCCGGACGTCGCCGAGCTCATGGCCGCGGCCCGCCGGATCCTCACCTCGGTCCTGACCAACCAGGAGACGCTCCTGGCGGACCTGCGCGCCGCGGACCGGCCATGAGCGTCAGCTGGACCGACGTCGCCGCGCCCGTCCGCAGCGGCCTCGGCCAGGTGACCGCCCTCCTCCCCGGGCGCGAGGACTGGCGGGCGGTGCGCCGCGACCCGCGCCGCGACGTCCTCGCCGGGGTCACCGTCGCGATCGTCGCCCTCCCGCTGGCCCTGGCGTTCGGCGCCGCCTCGGGGCTCGGGGCGCAGGCCGGCCTCGCCACGGCGATCGTCGCGGGCGCCGTGGCGGCGGTCTTCGGCGGGTCGAACCTCCAGGTCTCCGGCCCGACCGGGGCGATGACCGTGGTGCTCGTCCCCGTGGTCCACCAGTTCGGCCCGTCCGGGGTCCTCATGGTCGGCCTCATGGCGGGCGTCGCGCTCGTGGTCATGGCCGTCGCGCGCCTCGGCCGCTACGTCAGGTACCTCCCCGCGCCCGTCATCGAGGGCTTCACGGCGGGGATCGCCGTCGTCATCGCGCTGCAGCAGGTGCCGGCCGCCCTCGGCGTGAGCGGCCTGGAGGGCGAGCAGGTCTGGGCCGTCGCCGGCCAGGCCGTCGCCGAGTTCGTCCGGCACCCCGACCCGGCGCCGCTGCTCGTCTCCCTCGGCGTGGCGGCGCTCATCCTCCTGGGCGCCCGCTGGCGTCCGGCGCTGCCCTTTTCGCTCCTCGCCGTCGTCGTCGCGACCGTCGTCGCCGTCCTGGCCCCGGTGGGTCTCGCGCCGCTGGGCGAGATCCCCGCGGGACTGCCCGCGCCGTCCCTGGCCTTCTTCGACCTCGGCGCCCTGGGCACGCTCGCCACCGCGGCGATCGCGGTCGCCGCCCTCGCCGCCCTGGAGAGCCTGCTCAGCGCGACCGTCGCGGACGGGATGAGCGTCAACGAGCAGCACGACCCGGACCGCGAGCTCTTCGGTCAGGGTCTGGCGAACATCGCCTCCCCGCTGTTCGGCGGCATGCCGGCGACCGCGGCGATCGCCCGGACCGCCGTCAACGTCCGCGCCGGCGCAGGCTCGAAGCTCGCCGCGCTGACCCACGCGCTCGTCCTGCTCGTCGTCGTGCTCGTCGCCGCGCCCCTGGTCGGGCACATCCCGCTCGCCGCTCTCGCCGGCGTGCTCTTCGCGACGACGGTCCGCATGGTCGAGTTCGCCTCGCTCCGCGCCCTGGCCCGGGCCACCCGCGGCGACGGGCTCATCCTGCTCCTGACCTTCGCGGCGACCGTCCTCGTCGACCTGGTCACCGCCGTCGTCGTCGGCATCGCCGTCGCCGGGCTGCTCGCGCTGCGCGCGGTCGCCCGCAGCGCGCACCTGGAGCAGGTGCCCCTCGGGGTCGGCGACCACTCGGCGGAGGAGCACGCGCTGCTCCACGAGCACATCGTCGCCTACCGCCTCGACGGCCCCCTGTTCTTCGCCGCCGCCCACCGGTTCCTGCTCGAGCTCTCCGAGATCGCCGACGTCCGCGTCGTCATCCTGCGCCTGTCCCGCGTGACGACGCTCGACGCCACCGGCGCCCAGGTGCTCGGGGACGCCGTCACCCGGCTCGAACGGCGCGGCATCACCGTGCTGCTGTCCGGCATCCGCCCGCACCACGACACCGTCATCACGCACCTGGGCGTGGCGGCGCACCTCTACGAGGCCGGGCGCGTGTTCCCCGACACGCCGAGCGCCATCGCTCACGCCCGCGCGCTGCTGCACCCGGTCCCGGCCGCACCGTCGGGCCCGGCCGGCGGGCGCGGTCCCGCCGACGGCGCCCCCCACCGCCCGTGACCGACGCCCGCCCCGAGACGTCCGGTGCCTCCGTAGCATGACGACGGTGAGCGAGGTGGCGCGGCGGCCGGCAGCGGGCAGCCCCGTGAGACGCCGCCACGTGCCGCTGCGCAGCACGTGCGCCCGGCCGCACGCGTGCCCCGCCCCCGTCCGGCGCGAGGTCCTGTCCCGCGTGCCCCTCTTCGCCGGGCTCTCGGCCGAGGACCTCCTCACCGTCGACGCCCGCATGACGTCGCTGGCCTGGGCCGAGGGGGACCCCCTCTACCGCGCCGGGGAGCCCGCCGAGCACCTGTACGTCCTCGCGGTCGGGCGCGCGAAGGTGCTGCGGACCGCCGCGACGGGCCAGGACGTCGTCGTCGACCTGCTCGCGCCGGGGGACCTGGCGGGACCGCTCGGGGCGGGCGACCCGCACGACGGGGCCGGTGTGCTGGGCACCTCGGGGGCCGGGGTCCACACCGAGACGGTCGTCGCGCTCAGCACCGTCTGCGCCCTGCGGATCGGTCTCACGGAGTTCAGGGCCGTCCTCGAGGAGCACCCCGCCGTCGCCCTGCGCGTGCTCGACACCACCCTGCGCCTGCTGGCCGAGGCCCGCGCCGACGTCGTCCGGCAGTCCACCGCCGACGTCGCCCAGCGGGTCGCCGCGACCCTGCTGCGGCTCGACGCGAGGTTCGGCCAGGAGCGCGCCGCGGGCGGGACCCTGCTGCAGCTGCCGCTGTCCCGGGCGGACCTCGCCGGCATGACCGGCTCCACGCCGGAGTCGGTGTCCCGCGTCATGAGCCGCCTGCGCCGCGAGGGCGTCCTCGAGACCGGCCGGCGGTGGACCGCGATCCGCGACCGCGAGCGGCTCGCCGCCGTCGCGGCAGGGGCGCCCCGATCCGCCGTCGATTGACGGCCGTCATGGTCGGTGCGACGGGGCCTTCCTAGCGTCGGAGCAGGTCACCCACCCGGGGTGACGCCGACGAGGAGGACCCGTCATGAGCACCACCGCCCGCACCAGCACGACCACCGTCCTGCGCGCCGAGGGCTTCGCCTGCCCCTCGTGCGTCGGTGCCGTCGAGAAGCACGTCGGCCGGCTCCACGGTGTCCACCGGGTCACCGTCCACTTCGCCTCGGGCCGGGTCGAGGTCGAGCACGACCCTGCGGTCCGGGTGGAGGACCTGGTCGCCGCCGTCGGCCGCGCCGGGTACGTCGCCGCCCCCGCGGCGTTCTGACGGCAGCAGGACGAGAGGGAGGGGAAGGGCCATGGGCGCAGGACGGTGGCGGCGCGGGCCGTGGGGTGTGGCGACGGTCGCCGGGACGCTGATCGTCCTGGCGGTCCTCGTGGCAAGGGGCCTCGGCTCGGACCCGGTGAGCGACGCGCTCATGGTCCTCGCCGCCGTGGTCGCGGGGACGCCGATCGCGCGCGCCGCCGTGCGCGGCCTGCGCGTGGGCGCGGTGCCCATCGACCTCCTCGTGACGATCGCGTCGATGGGCGCCGTCGTCACCGGGGAGTACTGGGAGGCGGCCGCGGTCACGTTCCTCTTCGCGGTCGGCCACGCGCTCGAGGCGCGGACGATCAGCCGCACCCGCTCCGCGCTCGCCGAGCTCGTCGCCGTCGCTCCTGCGGTGGCGGTCGTGCTGCGCGACGGGCGGCAGGTCGAGGTGGCCGCGGCCGCGGTGGCCCCGGGCGAGACCGTGGTCGTCAAGAACGGCACCAAGGTGCCGGTCGACGGTGAGGTCACCGGTGGGTCGGGCGCGGTCGACGAGTCGTCCATCACCGGGGAGTCGATCCCGGTCGAGAAGGCGGCGGGGGACCGGGTGTTCGCCGGCACGGTGTCGGCCGGCGGGGTCGTCCAGGTCCGTGCCACGGGCGTCGGGGCGGACACGACCCTGGCGCGGATCATCCACCGCGTCGAGGAGGCCCAGGACGCGCGGGCCGCGACCCAGGCCTTCATCGACCGCTTCTCGCGCTGGTACACACCCGGGGTCGTCGTCCTCGCGCTGGTCGCCGGCCTCGCGACCGGTGATGTCGCGCTGGCGCTGACGCTCCTGGTCATCGGCTGCCCCGGCGCCCTGGTCATCTCGATCCCGGTGGCGATCGTCGCGGGCATCGGCCGCGCGGCCCGGGACGGCATCCTCATCAAGGGCGGTGAGTTCCTCGAGACGACGGCCCGGATCGACGTCGTCGCTGTGGACAAGACGGGCACCCTCACCGAGGGTCGCCCGCACCTCACGGACGTCGTGGTGCTCGACCCCGCGCTGGACCGCACCGCGGTCCTGCGGTGGGCCGCCGTCGCGGAGGCCGGCTCCGAGCACCCCCTCGCCCGCCCGGTCCTCGAGGCCGCCGCGGCGGAGGGGCTGGGCGCACCCGGGATGCCGGACCGCACCGAGCCCGTACCCGGCAAGGGGGTCGTCGCGTGGACCGGCGGACGCCGGGTCGCGGTGGGGACGACGGCGCTGCTCGCCGAGCACGGTGTCGACGGCGAGGTCGGCCGCGTCAACGAGGCGGTGCGCGTCGCGGACGGGCTCGCCGACGCCGGGCGCACCCCGATGCTCGTGGCGGTCGACGGCGCTGTCGTCGGCGTCCTCGCGGTCGCGGACCGGGTCCGTCCCGAGGCCGCCGAGGCGGTCCGTCGCCTCCGCGCCGGCGGCGTGCGCCGGGTCGTCATGCTCACCGGGGACACGCACCGGGTGGCCGCCGCGGTCGCCGCGGCCACGGGCGTCGACGAGGTGCGCGCGGGGCTTCTGCCCGAGGACAAGCTCGAGGCGGTCCGCGAGCTGCAGCGGGCGGGGCACACGGTCGCGATGGTCGGCGACGGCGTCAACGACGCGCCCGCGCTCGCGACCGCCGACGCCGGGGTCGCGATGGGCGCGGCGGGCTCGGCCGTCGCCGTGGAGACCGCGGACATCGCCCTCATGGGGGACGACCTGCTGCGGCTCCCGGAAGCGATCGGGCTCGCCCGGCGGACCGTGGCCGTCATGCGGCAGAACATCGCGGCCGCCCTCGTCACGGTCGCGCTGCTGCTGGTCGGCGTCGTGGCCGGGGGCGTGACCATGGCCGTCGGGATGCTCGTGCACGAGGCGTCGGTGCTGGTCGTCATTGCGAACGCGACGCGGCTCCTGCGCCGCCGCCCGGCCCGGCGTCCGCCTCAGCCCCGGCGCAGCCGCTCTGCGCGCTCGACGACCCGCCCGACGCTCGCCGCCGCGTCCCAGGCGTAGACCGCCACCCCGGAGATGAACACCTGCTCCGCGCGGGAGGTGACGTCCAGCGGGTCGCCCGACCACACGACGACGTCGGCGTCCAGGCCCGGCCGCAGCGCGCCCACCCGGTCGTCGAGCCCCATCATCCGGGCCGGGTTGGTGGTCAGCGCCTGGAGCGCCACCTCGCGCGGGAGGCCCTCCTTGACCGCGAGCGTCGCCTGGTGGACGAGGAAGTTGATCGGGACGACCGGGTGGTCGGTGGTGATCGCCACCTCGACGCCGGCCTCGACCAGGCGGGCAAGGTGGGCGATCGCCCGGTCGCGCAGCTCGACCTTGGAGCGGCTCGTGAACATCGGGCCGAACACGACCGGGATCCGCTTCTCGGCCAGGACGTCCGCGACCTTGTGGCCCTCGGTGCCGTGGTTGACGACGAGGCGGTAGCCGAACTCCTCCGCGAGCCGGATCGCCGTGACGATGTCGTCGTGCCGGTGGCAGTGCTGGTCCCACAGGAGCTCGCCGTCCAGGACGCGCGCCAGCGTCTCGAGGGCCAGGTCGCGCGCGAAGGGCTCGCCCTTGGCCTCGGCCGCCTCCCGCGCGGCCCGGTAGTGCTGCGCCTTCGCGAACGCCTCGCGGATCACCAGCGCGACCCCCAGCCGGGTCGAGGGCAGCTGCTTGCGGTCCCCGTAGACCCGCTTCGGGTTCTCCCCGAGCGCGGACTTCACGCTGACCGACTCCCGGATGACCTGCTCGTCGATCGTCCGCCCGCCCCAGCTCTTGATCGCGACGCTCTGCCCGCCGATCGGGTTCCCGGACCCCGGCTTCACGACGACGGCGGTCACGCCACCGGAGAGTGCGTCGCGGAACCCCTCGTCATCGATGTTGATCCCGTCGATCGCGCGGACGGCGGCGCGGTTCGGGTCGGTCATCTCGTTGACGTCGTCGCCCGCGACGCCCTCGCCCTCCTCCCAGATGCCGACGTGCCCGTGCGCCTCGACGAACCCCGGCAGCACCCACCGCCCCGTCGCGTCGACCACGTGCGTGCCGTCCGGGACGTCGACGTCCGCGCCGACGGCGACGATCCGGCCGCCCTCGACGAGGACGGTCCCGTTCTCGATCGGCGGGTCGCTGACCGGGACGACGTACCCGCCGGTGATGGCGATGCGGCGGGGCGTGGTGGCGGGCTCGGGGGCGCTGGCGGTGACGTGGCTCATGGCCTCACCGTAGGCACGGAGCCGCGGAGGGGTCAGGTGGACGGCGCTCCCGCCGATGGGTCCGGTGCCCCGCACCCGAGGAGACCACCGTGGACGGCATCGCCGGGATCACCGCGCGCATCGCCGCGATCCAGCAGCAGATCGCGGCCGTGTCCGCTCCGCGCGCGCCGGGCGGCGGGACGGTGCCGGGCGGCGGGACGGTGCCGGTCGGCGGGACGGTGCCGGCCACGCTGTCGCTCACGCTCGGCAGGAATTTCGAGATTGGCGAAGCAGGAACGAGCTTCGTGCTCAGCTTCTATGGCAGCGTACGGAGGTCATACGTCCCCGCCGACGGCACCGGCGCTGCATTTTCC
>NZ_CAMPHH010000090.1 GCF_946885855.1 uncultured Actinotalea sp.
CCCCCCCCCCCCCCCCCCCCCCCCTTTAACAACCCCACCCCGCCACCCCACAGCGATCGTTGTCTGGTGGGCTCGTATTTGTTTATAAGCCCCCGCGGCGGCCCCGGGGCGCCCCACCGCCGGCCCGGGGCCGCGGCCGACCGTCCTGGCGCTCCGGGCGCTCGGCCTCGGCGACGCGCTGACCGGTGTCCCGGCACTGCGGGGGCTGCGCCGGGCCTTCCCGGGCCACCGGCTGGTGCTCGCCGCACCCGCGGGAGTCGGCGGGTGGCTGCGGGACCTCGGCGTCGTCGACGACGTCCTGCCGGCCGAGGGCGTGCGCGCCCTCGAGCCCCTGGACCCCGGACTGCTCGCCGAGGTGCTCGGCGGGCGGCCCGACGTCGCGGTCAACCTGCACGGGCGCGGGCCGCAGAGCCACCGGGTGCTCGCCGCGACGCACCCGCACCGGCTCGTCGCGTTCGCCTGCGCGGACTTCCCCGAGGGGCCGCGCTGGGAGGAGGACGAGCACGAGGTCGCACGGTGGTGCCGCCTGGTCCGGGCGGCCACCGGGGCGTCCTGCGGTCCGCAGGACCTGCGGCTCGACCCGGGCCTTCCCGGTGGACCCGGTGGACCCGGTGGACCCGGTGACCTCCGCGACCTGGCGGACGCCGTCGTCCTGCACCCCGGAGCGGCGTCGGGCTCTCGGCGGTGGCCTGCCGACCGGTGGGCGCACCTCGCCGACCGGCTCGTCCGCGCCGGCCGGCGCGTCGTCGTCACGGGCGGCCCGGACGAGGTCGGGCTCGCGGAGTCGCTCGTCCTGGGGCTGCCGCCGGATTGCGCCGTCGTCACCGGCGGCCGGCTGACCCTGCCGCAGCTGGCAGACGTGGTCGCGCGGGCGAGCCTCGTCGTCTGCGGGGACACGGGGGTCGCGCACGTCGCGACCGCCGCGGGCACACCGTCGGTCCTGCTCTTCGGGCCGACGCCGCCGCACCGCTGGGGGCCGGCCACCGACCTCGACCGTCACCGGGTCCTCTACCGCGGCGACCCGGCGCGGCCGGGGGACCCGCACGGCACCGCGCCCGATCCCGCCCTGCTCGCGCTCGACCTGGACGAGGTGCACGCTGCGGTGGAGGAGATGCTGACGACGACGAAGGCACCGACGGCGCCGTCGCCGTGCCCGTGATGAGGTGCCCGTGATGAGGTGCCCGTGAGGAGGTGGCCGGGAAGATGACCGGACCGACGTTCGAGCTGCGCGCGACCGTGCTGGGTGCGCGCGCCCCGGAGCGCCTCGGGCGCTTCTGGGCCGACCTGCTCGGCTGGGAGCTGTTCGTCGACGACGAGACGTGGTGCCGCGTCCGCCCCGCGTCGGGCGCCCCGGGGCTGTCCGTGCAGCTGGAACCCCTCCACGTGCCCCCGGCGTGGCCGGCCGGTGAGGGCGAGCAGCAGATGCAGATGCACCTCGACGTGTTGGTCGACGACGTGGACGCGGCCGTCGCGCGCGCCCTCGAGCTCGGCGCGACGCTCGAGGACCACCAGCCGCAGGACGACAACCGGGTGCTGCGGGACCCGGAGGGCCACCTGTTCTGCCTCTTCCTCAGCTGACGTGGCGCTGCTCCCGGGCGGGGAGCCCGGGCGTCAGCTCAGGCGGTGGAGCGCGACGAGCGTGACGTCGTCGTCGGTGAGCGGGGCGCCGGCCAGGAGCGCGTCGCACAGCCCCTCGGGGTCCTCCGGCGCGACCGTGACCTGGTCCCGCAGATCGCGCAGGGAGTGGCTCAGCGGCCGGTGCCGCTGCTCGACCAGGCCGTCGGTGTAGAGGACGACGGCGTCCCCGGCCTCCAGCTCGACGGTGTGCACGTCGTGCGTCGGGTCCACGCCCAGCCCGAGCGCCGGACCGCGCGCCTGGTCCAGGAGCGCGGCGCCGTCGGCGGTCCGCAGCACGGGCGGCGGGTGCCCTGCGGAGACGACGGTCGCCCGGCCCGTCGCCGGCTCGAGCTCGACCGCGGTGACGGTCGCGAGCTCGCCCGGGAGCAGCTCCGCGATGAGGCCGCCGAGCCGCTCGAGCGCCCCGGCCGCGCCCCCGGCGTCGATGAGGTACGCGCGCAGCGCGTGGCGCAGCTGAGCCGTCACCGCAGCCATGCCCATCCCGTGCCCGGCGACGTCCCCGACCATGAGCACGAGCCGCCCGTCGGGCATCGACGTCGCGTCGAACCAGTCGCCGCCGACGGCGTCCGAGCCGCTCGGCCGGTACCGGCTGCTCACGGCGTAGCCGTCGGGCACCGGCGGGCGGGTCGTCAGCATGAGCTGCTGCAGGGCCGCGGCCAGCCGGGCGTCCTCGGCGGCGCGGCGCACCAGCACGTCGCCGGTCGTCGTCGCGAGCCGCTCGGCCGCCTCCACCTCGACCGGGTCGAAGGGCGTGGAGGAGCCGCGGACCCGCTCCACGTACGTCGCGAAGGAGGCGCGCGGCGTGAGGCGCAGCCCGGCGGGCGTGGCCTCGAGCCCGGTCTCCGCCGGGTCGCCCGCCCAGCGCACCTCGGCGAGCACCTCCGGCTTGAACCACACGAGCGCGTCCCCGCCTGTGCCCGACTGGACGGGCAGGGCCAGCACGCCGCTCGCGGTGGGGGCGAGTCGCTCGGCCAGGGCGGCGTCGGCGTCGGCCGCGGTGCCCGTGCCGGCACCGGTGCCGCCGGTGCCGTGCGGCGGGCGGCCGTCGACGTCGAGGAACGTCCGGACGGACGCGGTGACGACCGGCGCGCGGTGCCCGGTCGGCCACAGCCGCCCGACCAGGGCCTGCACGTCGGCGGGCTCCGGCGTCTCGCCGAGCAGGACCGTGCGCCCGTTGAGCCGGACCATGGCGCCCGTGGCGCCGTCCACGAGCGCCAGGAGCAGGTGGTCGCGGGTCAGCGCGGTGAGCGGCTCGCGGTCGTGCGTGGTCACGAGCGTCGCCAGGTTGCCCGCCGTGGCGCCGACGCCGAGCGAACCGAGGTAGCGGCGGCGGTGCTCGTCGCCCTCGAGCAGGACCGACGCGGTCCGGCCCAGGAACTCCGCCGCGCCGCGCTCGGCCTGCGTCGGGTAGTGCGGGCCCGAGTAGTGGTGGCACGCCACGAGCCCCCACAGGCGCCCGTGGGTCAGGAGGGAGACGGACATCGACGCCGCGACACCCATGTTCCGCAGGTACTGCAGGTGCACGGGGGAGACGCTGCGCAGCGCGGACGCGGACAGGTCCAGCGGGGCACCCGTCTCCGGGTGGAACGACGGGACGAGGGGGCTCGGCGTGTACGTCGCGTCGGGGATCGAGCGCAGCCACTGGGTCGTGTACAGCTCCCGGGCCTGCGCGGGGATGTCCGAGGCCGGGAACCGCAGGCCGAGGTAGGGGTCCAGCCCCAGGTCCGGCCGCGCGTCCTCCGCGACGACCGTCCCGTGCCAGTGCTGGTCGAACCGGTACACCATGACCCGGTCGAAGCCGGTCAGCGCGCGCACCTCGCGCGCGATGGTGTCCGTGAGCGCGAGGCCGGTCCCGGCGTCCTGCAGGGCCCGCAGCGACGCCCGCGCGCGCACCGCGACCTCCTCCGGCTCCGGCGCCGGCGGCTCGAGCTCGACGACGACGAGGCCGTCCGTCTCGTGCGCGAGCGCGTCGAAGGTCCGCCGCACCCCGCCGACGACGACCTGCAGCCGGTGCGGCTCGGACGCGTCGAGCGAGTGCAGGCCGTCGGTGGGCCAGCTCTGGCCGAAGAGGTCCGGCAGCCGGGTACCGAGCAGCTCCTCCGGGGCGCGGCCCAGGTGTGCGCGGGCGCTCTCGGACGCGACGACGACGGCGAGGGTGGCCGCGTGGGCGGCCAGGAGCACCCCGTGCGGCTGCACCGAGCCGGGGATGCGGATCGGCTCGTCGGCGCAGTCCTGGACGAGCGCGTCGAGATCCGGACGGACGTGGGTCACGAGAGGTCCCCCTGCGGGCGGTCGGCGACGGTCGGAACCCGCACGCCCGTCACGCCGACGTCGCCAGCTCCTGGCGGAACCACGACACCGTACGGGGCAGGCCGTCCTCCCACGCGACGAGCGGCTCCCACCCGAGGAGCCCGCGCGCCCGCGTGGTGTCCGGCCGGCGGACGGTCGGGTCGTCCACGGGGCGCTCGACGAACCGGATCGGCGAGCGCGAGCCGGTGGCGGCGACGACGTCCCGCGCGATCTCCAGGACGGTCCGCTCGGACGGGTTGCCGATGTTCACGGGGCCGGGCTCGCCGCTGTCCGCCAGCGCGAGGATCCCGCGGACCAGGTCGTCGACGTAGCAGACCGAGCGGGTCTGGGTGCCGTCGCCGGCGACGGTCAACGGCTCGCCCGCGAGCGCCTGGCGGATGAACGTCGGGATCGCGCGGCCGTCGTAAGGGCGCATCCGGGGGCCGTAGGTGTTGAAGATCCGCACGATCGCCGTGTCGACGCCGTGCGTCGAGCGGTAGGCGGTGGTCAGCGCCTCCGCGTATCGCTTGGCCTCGTCGTAGACCCCGCGCGGCCCGATGGGGTTGACGTGCCCCCAGTAGTCCTCGCGCTGGGGGTGCTCCTGCGGGTCCCCGTAGACCTCCGAGGTCGAGGCGATGAGGAACCGCGCGCCCTTCTCCTTGGCCAGGCCCAGCGCGTGCCCGGTCCCGATCGACCCGACCTTGAGCGTGTGGATGGGCAGCTGCAGGTAGTCCACCGGGGAGGCGGGGGAGGCGAAGTGCAGCACGAGGTCGACGTCGCCGGGCACGTGGATGAAGTCGGTGACGTCGCACCGCACGAGCTGGAACCGCTCCTCGCCGAGCAGGTGGGCGACGTTCGCCGGCGATCCGGTGAGGAAGTTGTCCAGGCAGACGACCTCCCACCCGCGGGCGACCAGCTCCGTGCAGAGGTGGCTGCCGAGGAAGCCCGCGCCCCCGGTCACGACGGCCCGTCCGGGTCCGCGGCGGTTCAGGTCCTCGACGTGGCTCATGCGGTGCCTCCTCGGCGTCCGGGTCCGGCGGTGTCGGTCTCGCGCGCGGTCCCGGTCCGCTCCAGCAGGTCCAGGTCGGCCAGGACGCGTGGCGGGAGGACACGGCGGTGCCGCAGCGCGCGGGGCAGGTCGCGGAGCGCGTCGCGCGCCCCGCCGCCGACGGCGGCCCCCCTGCTCCTGCCGCCGACGGCGGCCCGGGCCCGCGCGGCGACGTCGGGCCACGGCAGGCGCAGGACGGCGGTGAGCAGGGCGGACCGGGTGACGGCGCGGGCGCGGGCGTCGGGGGAGTGGCGCCGCGGCGAGGGGTGGTGGTGCACGACGGCGCCGGGCACGAAGGCGAGGTCCCAGCCGGCGGCCGTGAGGTCCCAAGCGACGCGCTCCTCCTCGCCGGGGAACCGGACGACGTCGTCGAAGCCGCCCACGCCGAGGAACGCGTCCCGCCGGACCATCGCCGCGCACGCCATGAACCCGAGGACCCTGGGCCCTGGCAGGGGCGCGGCCTGCGGCAGCGGCGACGCCGCGAGCTCGTCGCCGAACGGGTCGGGCTGCTCGTCCTCGCCCACGAGCACCCTCGCGTGCACGAGCGCGACCGTCCGGTGCGCGGCGAGGGCGTCCGCCGCGGTGCGCAGGGCGCCCTCGGCCCACCACGAGTCGTCGTCGGCGAACGCGACGTAGGGGCTGCGGGCGCGTCGCGTGCCGAGGGTCCGGGCGGCCGCGCCGACGTTCCGCGGCAGCTCGACGACGTCGACGTGCGGGTGGACCGCGCGGACGGCCGCCGCGGTGCCGTCCGTCGAGCCGTTGTCGACGAGGACCACCGGCGCCCGGTGCCGTCCGAGGGAGGCCAGGAGCTCCTCGCGGCGGTTGCGGCTCGCGACGACGACGGTCACGCGGGGGTCCTCGAGCGCGGTGGGCATCCCCCAGTCCTACCGGCGCCCGGCCGGTCCGGCCCGTCGATCAAGGGCCGCACGGGATGCGACCACGGTGGGTCCCCGGCGCCGGCCGGAATAGCGTGCGCGGCGCGCCGCGTTCTGGTTCGGCGTGAGCAGCGACGACACGAACCACGGTCTCCCCGCCCCTGCCGCCACGGCACCCGACGCGCCGGCGCTGCAGCTGGGCCTCAACACGTTCGGCGACGTGACCCTCGACGCCGACGGCGCGCCGCAGCACCCCGCGGTGAGCCTGCGCGAGGTGCTCGAGCAGGGCGTCGTCGCGGACGAGAGCGGCGTCGACGTCCTGGGCATCGGCGAGCACCACCGCGACGACTTCGCCGTCACCGCCCCGGACGTCGTGCTGGCGGCCATCGCCGGCCGCACGCGCCGGCTGCGGCTGTCCTCCGCCGTGACCGTGCTGTCCAGCGACGACCCGGTGCGGGTCTACCAGCGCTTCGCGACCCTGGACGGCCTGTCCGGCGGCCGTGCCGAGGTCATCCTCGGCCGGGGGTCCTTCACCGAGTCCTTCCCGCTCTTCGGCTACGACCTCTCCCACTACGAGGTGCTGTTCGCCGAGAAGCTCGACCTCTTCAGCCACCTCCTCACCGAGGAGCCGGTGACGTGGTCCGGCCGCACCCGGGCCCCCATCGAGGGGATCCAGGTGCACCCGCGCACCGAGTCCGGCCACCTCACGACGTGGATCGGCGTGGGCGGCAACCCCGAGTCGGTGGTCCGGGCCGCGCAGTACCGGATGCCGCTCATGCTCGCGATCATCGGCGGGCCCGCGCACCGGTTCGTGCCGCTCGCGGACCTGTACCACCGGGCGCTCGCCGAGCTCGGGGTGGGCGACCTGCCCATCGGGGTCCACTCGCCCGGTCACGTCGCCGACACCGACGAGCAGGCGCGCGAGGAGCTCTGGCCGCACTACGAGGCGATGTACTCCCGCATCGGGCGCGAGCGCGGCTGGGGCCCGACGACGCGCGGGCAGTTCGAGGCCGAGGCCGACGGCGGCGCGCTGTACGTCGGCTCGCCCGAGACGGTCGCGCGCAAGATCGCCGAGACGGTCCGGGCGCTGGGCATCCGCCGCTTCGACCTCAAGTACGCCACCGGGCCGATGCCGCACGCCCAGCTCGTCCGCAGCATCGAGCTGTACGGCACGAAGGTCGGCCCGATGGTGCGGGACCTGCTCGCCTGAGGAACGTCGTCGTCGGGGCAGTCCGGGATCGGTCCGGGGGCAGTCCGGGGGCATCGTCCGCTCGCCGCGCGCCCGTCCCGGGGCGGACCTACCGTCGGGGGATGACGCACCCCACCGGCGGCGACCGGGACCAGGACCCGTACGCCGCGAACCCGGACCCCGCCGACCCGGACCCGGACACGACCGTCGGACTGGAGCCCGGGGGCGGCGTCGCGCCCGGCGACACCCCGCCGGGCGAGGCGAGCACGACGCCCGGGACCACGCGGCACCAGCCGGACCTGCCCAGCGAGCGCAGCAACAAGGTCGTCTACGGCGTGATCGTCGCCCTCGTGCTCGTCGGCGCGCTGTACTTCCTCGGCTACGCGGTCGGCCTGTTCGGCTGAGCCCCGGCGCCGACGAGCCGCCGCCGCTCCGGCCGGGGCAGGTCGGTCCGCAGGAGGTCGTCGTCCTTGAGGCGCGCCGTCTCGGCGGGCCCGAGCACGGAGACGCTGCCGTCGGGCTGCTCGACCTGCGCCGCGCCGGCGCCCGGGCCGAGGGCCAGGACCATGCGGCGGCGGGCCGGCCGGTGCGCCGCGGTCGGCGACCGGTGGGCGATCAGGTCGCGGATGTTCTGGGCGACGACGCGCGCGTGCTCCTGCGCGACGGTCGCGCGCTTGTCCTCCGGCATGTCCGTGATGTCACCGACGGCGAAGAGCCGGTCCTCCCCGACGAGGGACAGGTGCCGCGTCACCCGCAGGGTCCGGTCGCGCCGCCGCAGGGCGACGAGGTCGTCGTGGAGGTAGTCGGTGAGCGGGCGCGCCCCGTGGCAGCGGAACCACATCTGCGCGCCGACGTGGACGCCCGCCGTGGTCTCCGCGACGAAGGGTCCGTAGCGGCCCACCTCGTACGGCGGCGGGGCGACGAGCGCCGCCCCGGTGACGAGCTCGACGCCGCGGTCGGTGAGCTGCTTGACGACCGAGGCGCGCAGCTCCGGCTCGACGTCCTCGCCCGGCAGGACCTCCTCGTCCTGCTCGACGACGACGACCTGGAGGTCCTCGAAGGCGTGGGACAGCTCGCCGGCCAGCTCGAGCCCGACCGGACCGCCGCCCTCGACGAGCACGCTGTCGCACCGCGCGAGGTCGTCCCGCATGCGTGCCAGCGCGGCGACGGCACCGTCCCGCGTCAGGTCCCCGGGCTTGGCGGGGAACGCGTAGCTCGTGCCCGTGGCGAGCACGACGAAGTCCGCCTCGAGGCGCTGGGTCGTCGAGAGCAGGACGACGCCCGGGGCGACGGTGCGCACCCAGTCGCGGACCACGCGCCCGTGCTCCAGCAGCCGGTCGTAGGGGTGGAAGACGCGGTCCTCCCAGGCGGGGTCGACGGCGGCGCGGAGGGCTCCCACCGTGTGCAGGAAGCCGTCGCGCGGCTCGACCAGGACGACGTCGGCGACGTCGTCGAGCTGCCGGGCCACCGCGCAGCCCCCGTACCCCCCGCCGACGACGACGACTCGCGCAGCCACGGGCACCTCCCACGCCGTCGCCCGGTCGTCCTCGACCGGGCGGTCCGCCCCTGCCCGTCCATCGTCGGCTCTCGCGCCGCGCCGTGGCGGGGACGTACGGCCCGGGTGGGGCGGCGCCGGCGCGGTCGGTCCGCTCAGCCGGCGTCGTGGCCCTCGGTCCGGCGGGCGCCGCCGTCGCCGTCCTCCAGCCCGGGCAGCAGGTCCCGCGGCAGCTGCTCGCTCGGGACGACGACGGCGTCCTGCACCTTCCAGTCCAGCGCGCACAGCGCCTGCCGCGCCTCGCGCAGCTGCGCGAGCTCGGGCGGGATGCCCGCGACCGGCACGACGAAGGCCTCGACGTGGAACACGTGCCCCTCGTCCCGCACCCGCGAGCCGGCCTCCTGGACCCAGGGCAGTGCGCGCAGGCACGTGTCCACGCGGTCCACGAGGGGGTGCACGTCCGCGCCGTCGACGGTCCGGGCGCGGGCGTCCATGAGCGCGGTCACCGCCGTCCGGACGTTCGCGACGCCGTCGTGCAGGATGCTGCCGGAGATGAACAGGGCGGCCGCGGCGTCGGCCCACCACAGGCCCAGGCCCACGCCGAGGATCCCGACGATGCCGCCGGCGGCGGTCATCCAGTCGGCCTTGTTCATGTCCGCGTCCGCGTAGAGGACGCGGTCGTGCAGCTGCTCGGCGAGGGGCATCTTGGCCCGGCCCAGCAGCACCGGCGGCACGATCGTGTACGCCAGAGCGCCGATCATGAGCCAGCCGGACCAGACCTGGTGCCCGGCGACCTCCATGAGGCCGATCGGCGGGTGCTCCTGCGCGAGCAGGGCCGAGCCGCTGTCCCAGACGAGGAACGTGCCCATGATGACCAGCGAGGTGCCCGCGACGACGTGCCCGACCCCGACCGAACGGTGGTGGCCGTAGGGGTGCTCGGCCGACGGCGGCTTGCGCGTCAGGTGCAGTGCCACGAGGAACGCCAGCGGCGGGATGAAGGACAGCAGGTCCTCCGCCCACGCGGCCTTCATGGCCTGCGAGCTGCCCATGACGAGGTACATGAGCACCACCGCGGTCGTGAGGAAACCGATCGTCAGCCAGGCCAGCCGCACCGCGCGGCGCAGGGCCCGCTCCTGCTCGTCCGGCAGCTCGGTGTGGCCGAAGCGCGTGCGCTCGCGACGCCCGTCGGGCGCGCCCGAGCCGCCCTCGCGGGAGGGCCGTGCCCCCGGCGGCGCCGTGCTCATCCGCCGACCTCCTGCGTGAGCAGGTAGCCCTCCAGTGCGACGAGGAACGCGTTCTCGCCCATGGGCGTGAGCATCACGTGCAGCTCCTCCTCGCCGCGTTCGCCGGGCACGCTCGCGTAGGGCCGCGTCAGCGCCGCGCGGGAGGCCCACGGGGTGCGCGCCGTGAGCCCGCCGACGACGACGTCGAGCTTGCCCGCCTCGAGGTCGCCGACGAGCCGCTCCTCGCCGCCGGCCTCCCACACGACGTCGGCGTCGACGGTCCGGGCGAACCCCTCGACGAGGTCGACCTCGACCCCGGACGGCTGCAGCGGGTCCGCCTCGGCGCCCTGCGGCAGCTCGGTCCACGGCGGGTTCGGCACGACGCCCACCCGCAGGAAGCCACCCTCCACGCGCGTCAGCGTGTCCTGCGGGTCGGCCGGGAAGTGCTCGGGCACGAGCCCGCAGCCGGCCAGGGGCACGATGACGAGGGCGGCGACGGCGAGGCGGGACGTGCGGCCCGAGCCCGACGAGGTGCTCATGCAGCACAGTGAAGCGCGCCCCGGCGTTTCCGCATCTTGTGGCGGGCGGCCCCGGCGCGCGTCGGCGCGGGGCGGCCCCGCCCGCCCGGCGCCGGCCCGCCTCAGGCCCGTCGCGGCGGTCCGGTCCGCCGCCCTCCCGCGGTCCCAGGGACCGCCCCGGCGACGGCGACGGCGACGGCGGCGAGCACCGGCACGAGGAACGGCGTGGGGTCCCCCGCGGCGCTCGCGTCGGCCAGGGCGCCGGCGGCGGTCGCACCGATCGCGACGCCGACGACGTTGCCGCTGACCAGCAGGGTCAGCGTCGCCCCCGCCTCGCCGGCCGGGGCCGCGTCGCCGCCGACCGTGAAGAGGGTCACCAGGGTCGGCCCGACGAAGAGCCCGGTCACGGCGATGACGGCGACGGCTCCACCGAGCGACGTGACCCCGAGGACCCCGGCCAGGGACACGGCCATCCCGGCCCCGCCGACGACCCAGCGCGTGCGGAGCCCGACGCCCTGGGGAAGTGCGACGACCGCGAGCGCGGTGACCGCGGAGCCCACGCCCATGACGGCGTAGAGCAGCCCCGCCGCACCGGGCCGGCCCAGGTCCGTCGCGAAGGCGGTCAGCGCGGCCTGCGTCCCGCCGAAGAAGACGCCGACGCCGAGCATGCCCACGAGCGGCGCGGCGAGGAGCCGGGCGAGCCCCGCCGCCGAGGTCCGCGGTGCCTCGGCGGAGCGCGCCCGGGACCGGGTCCCCGCCGTCGCCGTCGGGTGCAGCGCGAACCACGTGCCGAACCCGGCGACGAGCGCGGCCGCGAGCAGGAGCGTCGCCTCGGGGCGCCCGGTCGCCCCGATGACGCCGACGAGGGCGGGGCCGAGCACGAAGGTGACCTCGTCGGCGGTGCTCTCGTAGCCCATCGCGGCCCGCAGGGGCGCCGGGCGGGCGCGCGTGAGCGCGACCCAGCGTGCCCGCGTGAACGCGCCGACCTGGGGTGCCGCGCCTCCGGCGACGAAGCACGCGGCGAGCAGGGCCGCCGTCGGCGCCCCGGAGGCCGTCGCCGCGACGACCGCGAGCAGCGCCAGCACGTCGAGGGCGACGGCCACGAGGACGACCGGCCGCTGCCCGTACCGGTCCGCGAGCCGCCCCTGCACGGGCCCGAGCAGGGCCGTGCCGACCGAGGCGGCGCCGGTCGCGAGGCCGCCCTGGCCGACCGACCCGGTCGTCGTCGTGACGAGCAGGAGGATGCCGAGGCCGGTCATCGAGAAGGGCAGCCGGGCGGCGAAGGCGACGGGCAGGAACGACCGGCCGGCCAGGCGGGGGAGCTCGCCGTAGGCGGCGAAGGGGTGGCCCATGGGTACCTCGCAGGGGCGTGCCGCCCACCCGATCTTCAGCAACGCCCGTCAGCCCGTCCCGCGGCTGGTGCGCGGGCCCGGTGATCATACCCGCGCGGCGCTCACCTCCCGGGCGGGGCCGTCCGCTCGGGCGACCCGCGTCGGGGCGTCCCGCACACCGTCCTCGTCGGCGGTCGAGGCGCTGCGCGCCAGCCAGTCGACGATCCCGCAGACCGCCTCCGTGCAGCCGCCGCAGCCCGTCGTCGCGCGCGTGCGCCGGGCGACGTCGGCCACCGCGCGCGCGCCGTCGTGCCAGCACGCCACGATCTCGCCCTTGGTGACGCCGTTGCAGCGGCAGACGGTCGCCCCCCCTCCTGGCCGGCCGGGCGGCCGGCTGCCGCGGCCCCGGCGGGCCCCAGGGGGAGGAGGGGGGGGGGGGGCCCGGAGGGGCGCGCGCGTGCGCCGGGCG
>NZ_CAMPHH010000091.1 GCF_946885855.1 uncultured Actinotalea sp.
GGGCGGGATGCCGGGAGCGGGATCCCTCGGGGACCAGCGTCGAGGCGGGGCCGGGCGGCAGGTCTGGCCGCACGTGGAGGAGCCACCACCGTTCTGAGGCCGGGGTGGCCCCGTGGTCAGCCCCGCGCGTGGCTCGGGGCCGCCTCCAGGTGCACCGCCTTGAGGACGGTCATCGCCGACAGCAGGTCCGGCCCGTACCCGGCACCCGCACCGCTGTCGCGCCGCGGGTCGGCGGACCCGCCCGGCGCGCCACCGAACACGGCGTTGATCTTCACGGTGCCCACCTCCAGCTCCTCGGCGGCGCGCAACGCGTGACCCATGTCGGGAGTGAGCACGGTCGCCGCGAGGCCGTACCGGCCGGAACCGGCCAGGGCGAGCCCCTCGTCGAACGACGCCACCCGGCGCACGGCCGCGACCGGGCCGAAGGTCTCCTCGGTCATGAGCTCGACGTCGTCCGGGCACCCGTCCAGCACGGTCGCCGGGTACCACGCGCCGTCCCGCGGGAGCGGCTCGCCGCCCACCAGGCACCGCGCCCCGGCCGCGACCGCCTCGCGCACGTGCCGGTCCACCACGGCGAGCTGCTCGCCGTCGACCATGGGCCCGAGCTCGCCGGCCTCGTCCGACGGGTCCGTCACGCGCAGGGCGCGGGCGATCCGGACGAGCTCGGCCACGACGTCGTCGGCGACCTCCTCGTGCACGTAGACCCGCTCGACCGACGTGCACAGCTGGCCTGCGTTCGTGAACGCCCCGACCGCGATCTGCTCGGCCGCCCAGCGCGGGTCGACGCCCCGGTCCACGAGGACCGGGTCCTTCCCGCCGTTCTCCAGCAGCACCCGCGCGCCCCGGGCGCCCGCCGACGCGGCGATCCGCCGTCCCGTCGCCGAGGACCCGACCTGCGCGATGAGAGCGACCCGCTCGTCGGCGACGAGGGCCGCGCCCGTCTCACCGTCACCGTTGACCACGTTGAGCACGCCGGGCGGCAGCGCCTCGGCGATGAGCCGCGCCATCCGCCACCCCGGGACCGCGCTGCGCTCGGACGGCTTGTGCACCACGGTGTTGCCACTCACGAGCGCCGCCGCGAGCAGTCCCGCCGCCGCCGGGAACGGGTCGTTCCACGGCGTGACGACCCCCACCACCCCGTGCGGCTCGCGGCGCACGACGTCGAAGGCCGACGGCGCCCCCGCGAGCGTCCGGCCGGCCACGCCGAGCCCCGTCGTCGCCGCCTCCTCCAGCAGGGACGCCGCGACCTGCGCGGACTCGACCGACTGCCGCAGCAGGCGACCGGTCGAGGCCGTCAGGCTCGCCCCCAGCTCCGGCGCCGCTGCCGCGACAGCGGCCGCCGCGACACGCAGGGCGGCCGCCCGATCGGCCGGCGGCGTCCGCCGCCACGCGGCACGTGCCTCCCACGCCACGCCGACCGCGCGCCCGACCTCGTCGGCGGTCCCGACGACGACGACGGCCCCCGGGCTGCCGTCGCGCGGGTCCCGCCGGTCCACGGTGCGGTCGCCGACCGCGGTCACCGCGTGGCCGCCGATCCAGTGCTCCGCCAGCCGCTCGGTGCCGCCGCCCGCGGGATGGTCCGCCATCGCGGCGTCCCGGGCGGACGCGTCCGCGGTGACCTGGTCGGCAGTGGTCTGGGTCATCGAGGCATCTCCTGGGTCGGGTGGGCGCCTGGCAGGGGCTGGCATGGGCGGCCCGGCGCGCTCGCCTCGACACCACCACGAACGCGCGGTCCCGGCATCTCGGGCATCCCGCGGCACGTCCTCGGGGAGGCGCCACCACGTCGTCGTCCCGCCCCGTGGATGTGGTCTCGGAACCACTTCGAGATGCGATCTAGAAGAAGTGGTCCGACGGTGGCCCGGTCGGGAACGGCCCGGCGCACGACCGACCTCTGGGGGACCTCGACCCATGCGCGTGCTCGGCGTCAACGCGATCTACCACGACCCCTCCGCCGCCCTGGTGATCGACGGCGAGGTCGTCGGGGCGGCCGAGGAGGAGCGCTTCTCCCGCAGGAAGAAGGGCAAGCGACCCGTCCCGTTCGCCGCGTGGGAGCTGCCTGAGCTGTCGATGCGCTGGCTCCTGAAGGAGGCCGGCCTGCGGCCGGAGGACCTCGACGCCGTCGCCTACTCCTTCGACCCGGCGCTGACGAAGCCCGCCGAGGAGCTGGGCCTGCACGACCCGTGGGACCACCTGCGCACCACCTACGCGCAGCGCGCTCCCGGGTTCCTCGCCGCGGCCCTGCCCGGCCTCGACGAGTCGCAGGTGCGCTTCGTCCCGCACCACGTCGCCCACGCGGCGTCGGCGGCGCTGGCCTCCCCGCACCCCCGCAGCAGCGTCCTGGTCCTCGACGGCCGTGGTGAGCGCGCCTCGCACCTGGCCGGACGCTACGAGGACGGCCGGCTCGAGGTGCTCTTCCAGCAAGAGCTGCCGCACTCCCTCGGGCTGGTCTACGAGTCCCTCACCGAGCACCTCGGGTTCCTCCGCTCCAGCGACGAGTACAAGGTCATGGCCCTGGCCTCCTACGGCCGGCCCCGCTTCCTCGAGGAGCTGCGCGAGGTCATCCGACCGACCGGCGACGGCGGCTTCCTGGCCGAGGCCCCGGACTGGTCCCGCTGGGCACCGGCCCGGGCCGCCGACGCGACGCTGAGCGAGGAGTCCTGGCGCGGCCCGCACGCCGACCTGGCGTGCTCGGTGCAGCAGCGCCTCGAGGAGGTCCTCGTCGAGCTCGCCCGCTGGGTCCACGCCCAGACGGGCGACCGCGTCCTCACCATGGCGGGCGGGACGGCTCTGAACTGCGTCGCCAACTCCCGCATCTGGCGCGAGACCGCCTTCGAGGAGGTCTGGGTGCAGCCGGCCGCGGGCGACGCCGGCACGGCGCTCGGCGCGGCCCTGCAGGTGTCCGCCGACGGCGGCGAGGTGCCCGACCCGATGCCCGGCGCCGACCTCGGCCGCGCCTGGTCCGACGACGAGCTGGCGGCCTGGCTGCGCGGCGCCGCGGTGCCGTTCACCACCCCGGAGGACCTCGGCGGGGAGGTCGCCGACGTCCTGGCCCGCAACGGCGTCATCGCGTGGTTCGACGGCCGCAGCGAGTTCGGCCCCCGCGCGCTGGGACACCGTTCCCTGCTGGCCCACCCCGGGCACCCGGAGAACCTCGAGCACCTCAACGTGGTCAAGGGCCGGGAGCAGTTCCGCCCCGTCGCGCCGATGGTGCTCCTCGAGCACGCCGCCGAGATCTTCAGCGACGGCCCCATCCCGAGCGACTACATGCTCTTCGTGCACACGGTCGACCCGGCGTGGCGTGAGCGGATCCCCGCCGCCGTCCACGTCGACGGCACCGCCCGGATCCAGACCGTCGACCCGGCCCGCCAGCCGCGCCTCGGCGCGACCCTCGAGGCGTTCCGGGCCCGCACCGGCCTGCCGGTGGTCATCAACACGAGCCTCAACACCGCCGGGCGGCCCATGGTCGACGACCCTCGCGACGCCCTGGAGCTGTTCGGCTCCGCGCCCGTCGACGCCCTCGTGCTCGGTCCGCACCTGGTCCGGCGGTCCGCGCTCTTCGCGGGAGGGGGCGACGGGGGGAGCACGCGGTGACGGGCACCCCGCGCCACCGCGCCGACGCCCCCGCGCCCGAGCGCTTCGCCGTCGTCCTGCCGACCATCGGGCGGCCCTCGCTCGGTGTCACGCTGCGCAGCCTCGCCGCCCAGGCGACCGGCCCCGACGCGCCTGCCCCGGACGTCGTCGTCGTCGCGGACGACCGGCGGCTCGACCTCGACGGGGACCCGTCCACCTGGCCCGCCCCCCTCGACGTCGCCGCGCTCGTGCCCGACGCCCGCTGGCCCGTCGTCGTCGTCCGCACGGGGGGCCGCGGACCGGCGGCCGCCCGCAACGCCGGCTGGCGCGCGACGACGACGCCCTGGGTCGCCTTCGTCGACGACGACGTCGTCCTGCCGTCCGGCTGGCTCGAGGGCCTGGCGCGCGACCTCGCCGCGGCGGCCGCCGACGTCGGTGCCGTGCAGGGCCGGCTCGAGGTGCCCCTGCCCACGCACCGCCACCCCACCGACTGGGAGCGCAGCACCCGCGGCCTCGAGGGGGCGCTCTGGGCGACGGCGGACATGGCGTACCGGCGGACGGCGCTCGAGACCGTCCACGGGTTCGACGAGCGGTTCCCCCGCGCCTACCGCGAGGACGCCGACCTGGCCCTGCGCGTGCGCCGGGCCGGGTGGCGGCTCGAGCGCGGGACCCGCGTGACGACGCACCCCGTACGACCCGCCGACGACGCCGTCAGCGTCCGGGTCCAGGCCGGTGCCGCCGACGACGCCCTGATGCGGGCGCTGCACGGCCCACGCTGGCGCGCGATCGCCGAGACCGGGCGCGGCCGGTTCCCCTGGCACGTGGCCACCGTCGGCGCCGCCGCCCTCGCCCTCGGGGGCGCCGTGCTGCGCCGACCGGTCCCGGCCGCGGTCGGCGCCGCGGCGTGGCTCGGGCTGACGGCCGACTTCGCCCGCGTCCGGATCCAGCCCGGTCCCCGTCCGGGCGAGGACGGCTGGCGCGATGAGTGGCGTCGCATGCTCCTGACCAGCGCGCGGATCCCCGGTGCGGCCGTCCGGCACCGCGTCGCGGGCACCCGCGCCCACGGCGGCGCGCTGGGGCTGCCCGCCTCGGCGGCGCCCTGGCCGCTGCCCGTGCGCGCGGTGCTCTTCGATCGCGACGGCACCCTCGTCCACGACGTGCCCTACAACGGCGACCCCGACCAGGTGCGCGTCGTCGACGGGGCGCGCGCGGTGCTCGACGCGCTGCGGGCGCAGGGGGTCGGGGTCGGCGTCGTCACCAACCAGTCGGGGATCGCCCGCGGGATCGTCACGGCCGAGCAGGTGGCGGCCGTGAACGCGCGGGTCGAGGCGGAGCTGGGCCCGTTCGACACCTGGCAGCAGTGCCCGCACGGGCCCGAGGACGCGTGCGCGTGCCGCAAGCCCGGCCCGGTCATGGTGCTGCGCGCGGCCGCTGAGCTGGGCGTCCGCCCGGACGAGTGCGCCGTCGTCGGCGACATCGGGGCCGACCTCGGCGCCGCGGCGTCCGCCGGGGCGCGGGGTGTCCTGGTGCCCACCCCCGTCACGCGCGCGGAGGAGGTCGCGGAGGCGCCGCTGGTCGCCCGGGACCTCGCCGAGGCGGTCACGCTGCTGGGGCTGGGCGGGTCGGCGGCGTCCCTGGCCGACCCGCCCACGCCCGTGGTGAGGGGGGCCGCGGCATGAGGGGAGCGGGGGAGCCCACCCGTGAGGCGGACGCCGACCGGGTCCTGGTCGTGCGCCTGGACAGCGACGGCGACGTGCTGCTCGCCGGTCCCGCGGTCCGTGCGCTCGCGGCCGCCGACGACGTCGCCCGGGTCGACCTGCTCGTCTCCCCGGCGGGTCGCCGGGCGGCGGAGCTGCTGCCGGACGTCGGGGAGGTGCTCGTCTTCGACGCCCCGTGGTCCGGGTACCGCCCTCCCGCGGTGGACGTCCCGGCGGTGCACGCCCTCGTCGCCGACCTCGCCGGGCGGGCCTACGACCGCTGCCTGGTCCTGACCTCGTTCCACCAGAGCCCGCTGCCCCTGGCGCTCCTCGCACGGCTCGCGGGCGTGCCGTTCGTCGCCGGGACGAGCGAGGACTACCCCGGCACGCTGCTCGACGTGCGGCACCGGCGGCCGGACGGCCTCCACGAGGTCGAGGCGGCGCTGGACCTCGTCCGGGCGACGGGCGTGGCCGTGGAGCCCGGTCCGCACCGGCTCGCGGTGCAGCGGCCGCTGCCCGACGTCACGGGACTGCTCGCTGAGGCGGGGCTGCGCGTGGGGTCGGCACCGACCACGCACGACGCGCTCGCGGACGACCCCCGCCGGCCCTCCCTCGTCCTGCACCCGGGGGCGTCGGTGCCCGCGCGCGGGCTCACGCCCGACCACGCCGCGGCCATCGCGGGCGACCTGGCCGGGGCGGGCTACGACGTCCTCGTCACCGGTGGGCCGGCCGAGGCAGACCTCACGGCGGCGGTCGTGGCGGGCGCCGGCGGCGGCGCGGGAGGGGGAGCCGTGGGCACCGTCGTCGACCTCGGCGGCCGGACGACCCTCGCGGAGCTCGCGGCCGTGCTGGCGGGGGCGCGGTGCGTCGTCGTCGGCAACACCGGGCCGGCGCACCTCGCCGCGGCGGTCGGGACGCCGGTCGTCTCGCTCTTCTCCCCGGTCGTCCCGGCGGAGCGCTGGGCGCCGTGGGGCGTCCCGAGCGTCGTGCTGGGCGACCCCTCCGCCCCGTGCCGGGGCACCCGCGCGCGGGAGTGCCCGGTGCCGGGCCACCCGTGCCTGACGTCCGTCGCGCCGTCGCAGGTGCGCGCGGCGGTCGAGCGGCTGACGGGTACCACGACTGCGGACGCGGAGCCCGCCGGTGCCGTGCCGGCAGACGCCGAGCCCGGCGTCGGCCGGACCCCCGCGGAGGTGGCCCGATGAAGGTCCTCGTGTGGCACGTGCACGGCTCCTGGACGACGTCGTTCGTCCAGGGCCCGGACGAGTACCTCCTGCCCGTCGTGCCCGACCGCGGGCCCGAGGGGCGCGGCCGCGCCCGCACGTGGGACTGGCCAGAGGGCGCCCGCGAGGTGACGCCCGAGCAGCTGGCCGAGGAGGAGGTCGACGTCGTCGTCCTCCAGCGGCCCGAGGACCTCGAGCTGGCCGAGCGCTGGACCGGCCGGCGCCCCGGCGTGGACCTGCCGGCCGTCTACGTCGAGCACAACGCCCCGCCCGAGCACGCGGTGCGCACCCGCCACCCGCTCGCCGACCGCCGCGACATCCCCGTCGCCCACGTCACGGCGTTCAACCGACTCATGTGGGACTGCGGCGTCGCGCCGTCGACCGTCGTGGACCACGGCATCGTCGACCCCGGCCATCGGTGGACGGGGGAGCGGGAGCGCGTCGGGGTCGTCGTCAACGAGCCCGTCCGGCGCTGGCGCGTCGCGGGCACCGACATCCTGCTCGACGTCGCCACCCGCGTGCCGGTCGACGTCTACGGCATGGGCATGGCGGCGCTCGAGGAGGCCGCCGAGCGCTGGGGCCGGGACGAGGGGGCCCCGGCCGAGGGGCGGCCCGCGAGTGAGCCACCCCGGACCTCCCGTCGCGCGCACGGCGTCCACCCCGGCCCGGACCTCGTCACGCACGACGACGTCCCCCAGGCCGCGATGCACGACCTGCTCGCCCGGGACCGCCTCTACCTGCACCCCTACCGCTGGACGAGCCTGGGGCTGTCCCTCCTCGAGGCGATGGCGCTGGGCCTGCCGGTGCTGGCGCTGTCCACGACGGAGGCCCCCGCGGCGGTCCCGGCGTCGGCCGGGCTGGTGTCGAACGACGTCGACGCCCTGGTCGCGGCCGCGCGCCGCTGGCTCGCCGACCCCGACGAGGCGCGCGAGCGCGGCCTCGCCGCCCGCGAGCACGTGCTCGCGCACTACGGCCTGGAGCGCTTCGTCACCGACTGGCAGACCCTGCTGAAGGAGGTCACCCGATGAGGATCGCCCTCGTCTCCGAGCACGCGAGCCCGTTGGCGACCCTCGGCGGGGTCGACGCCGGTGGCCAGAACGTGCACGTCGCCGCCCTCGCGGGCGACCTCGCCGCGCGGGGGCACGACGTCGTCGTCTACACCCGCCGCGACGACGCCGACCTGCCCGAGCGCGTCACCATGCCCGGAGGGGTCGACGTCGTCCACGTGCCGGCCGGCCCCGCCGCGCACGTCCCCAAGGACGACCTGCTGCCGTGGATGGCGGACTTCGGCCGGTGGCTCGCCGCCGACTGGGAGCGGCACGGCGCCCCGGACCTCGTCCACGCGCACTTCTGGATGTCCGGCCTCGCGGCGCTCCAGGCGTCCAGGGCGATGCCGGAGCCCGTCCCCGTGGTGCAGACCTTCCACGCGCTCGGCTCCGTCAAGCGCCGGCACCAGGGCGCGGCCGACACGTCCCCGCCCGGGCGGATCGAGACCGAGGCGACGCTCGGACGCTCGGTCGACCTCGTCGTCGCCACGTGCACCGACGAGGTCGCCGAGCTGCGCCGTCTCGGCATCCCGGCCGAGCGCGTCACCGTCGTGCCGTGCGGGGTGGACCGCGACCTCTTCCTCCCGGACGACCCGCGGCGGGTGCGCGACGCGCCGCCGGACGTCTCGGCCGGTGACGACGGCGGTGCGGCCGGCTCGGGCACGGGTCGCCCGCCGTACCGGCTGCTGTGTCTCGGACGCCTGGTCGAGCGCAAGGGCGTCGGGACCGTCGTCGAGGCGCTCCCGGCGCTCCCCGACGCCGAGCTCGTCATCGCGGGCGGTCCGTCCGCCGACGAGGTGGACGACGAACCCGAGGCCCGGCGGCTCGCCGCCCTCGCCGAGGAGCTCGGGGTGCGGGACCGCGTCCGGTTCGTCGGCAGCGTGGCGCGCGAGGACGTCCCGGCCCTCATCCGCAGCGCCGACGTCGTCGTCGCGACGCCCTGGTACGAGCCCTTCGGCATCGTCCCGCTCGAGGCGGCAGCCTGCGGGAGGCCGCTCGTCGGGACCGCCGTCGGCGGCCTGCTCGACAGCGTCCAGCACGGGGTGACCGGCCTGCTCGTGCCGCCGCGGGCCCCCCGCGCCCTGGCCACCGCGTTGCGGACGCTGCTCGACGACCCGGCGACCCGGCGCCGGATGGGGACCGCCGCGCGCCGTCGGGCGGTGGAGCTGTACGGCTGGGACTGCGTCGCCCGGGACACGGAGGCGGCCTACGCGGCGCTGCTGGAGGTCGCCCAGGAGGAACGGGCGGTCAGAGCAGCGCAGGAGGCACAGGAGGCGCAGGAGGTGCGGGGCACGCACGGTGGACGCCGCGTGACGCGTGGGCGCAGGACAGCAGGTGCGCGGGGCGCACCGGACCGGGACGACGTGGTGGAGGTGAGGGCCGTATGACCAGCTGGATCGAGGACCACACGGACGAGCTGGCGGAGGCCCTCGTGGCCCTGCGCGAGCAGTCGGACGTCGTCGAGGCGTGGGGCACCCACCTCGCCGACGTCCTCTGGGCCGGCGGGCGCCTGCTCGCCGCCGGCAACGGGGGCAGCGCCGCCGAGGCCCAGCACCTCACGGCCGAGCTGGTCGGCCGCTTCCTGGCCGAGCGCCGCCCGCTCAGCGCGATCGCGCTGTGCGCGGAGACGTCGAGCCTCACGGCGATCGTCAACGACTACGGCGCCGACGAGATGTTCGCGCGCCAGGTCCAGGCCCACGGGCGGCCGGGCGACGTGCTCGTGCTGCTGTCCACCTCCGGCCGGAGCCCCAACGTGCTGCGGGCGGCGGAGCGGGCGCGGGAGGCCGGGGTGACGGTCTGGGGCCTCACGGGACGCGGCCCCAACCCGCTCACCCGGCTGTGCGACGAGGCGATCGCGGTGCCCGCGCCGTCCACGGCCGCGGTCCAGGCGGTGCACCTCGTCGCCGTGCACGGGGTGTGCGCGGCGGTCGACGCGCGGGTGGACGTGCTCGCGGAGCGGTCCCGCACGGCCCTGCGGGCGACGGGCGGGCCCGAGCCGGTGCGGAGGACGGCATGACCGCGCCGACGCCGCCGGGTGGGGATGCCGGTGCCGGCCGGGGTCCGGGTGTGGGCGCCGACGGGCGGCCGCACGTCGTCGTCGTCGGCGACGTGCTGCTGGACCAGGACGTCGACGGCCGCACCGAGCGGCTCTGCCCGGACGCCCCCGTCCCGGTGCTCGACGTGACCGCGCGGCGCACCAGCCCCGGCGGGGCCGGGCTGACCGCGTTGCTCGTGGCCGCGTCGGGAGCGCGCGTCACCCTCGTCGCGCCCCTCGCCGACGACGACGCCGGGCGCACGCTCGCCGCGCACCTGGCCACCCGGATGGACGTCCTGCCGCTCGGGCACGCGGGCGGGACGCGCCGCAAGATCCGGATCCGCAGCGCGGGGCAGTCCCTCGTCCGGGTCGACGACGGCGGTCCCGGCGCCCCGACGGAGGTTCCCGTGCACCGGGTGCGCGAGGTGCTGGCCTCGGCGGACGTCGTCCTCGTGTCCGACTACGGGGCGGGGACGACGCGCGACGCCGTCGTGCGCCGACTGCTCGCGGAGGTGGCGCGGCACCGGCCGCTGGTGTGGGACCCGCACCCGCGCGGCGCCGAGCCCGTGCCCGGGACGGCCCTCGCCACACCGAACGCTGCGGAGGCCCGCGGCGCCGTCGCCGACCTCCCCGACGCCGCGTGCCTCGCGACCGAGGACGTCATGGCAGCACGGCTGCGCGCGCGCTGGAGCGCCGGAGCCGTCTGCGTCACGGCGGGGTCCGTCGGCGCGTTCGTCGCGTCGGCGGGCAGCGAGCCGCTGTTCGTCCCGGCACCCGCCGTCAGCGGCGGGGACCCGTGCGGGGCGGGCGACCGCTTCGCCGCGACCGCCGCGGTGACGCTCGCGCGAGGAGGCTCCGTCGCGGACGCCGTCGCCCTGGCGGTGCGCGACGCGTCGCACTGGGTCGCCGACGGCGGCGCGGAGGGCTACCGGCGACGGGTCGCCGACACGGGCGTGGCGGACGAGGGTCCGGGCGGCCGGGCGGCGTCGCCGTCGTACCCGGCGCCCGGGGACACACCCGCGGCCGACCCAGCGGCCGGGCTCGGGGACGCGCCGGACGTCGTCCGGGCGGAGGGGCCGGCCCTCCGCGCGGTGCCGGGGGAGGGCGAGGATCTCGCCGCCCTGGCCGCGCGCCTGCGCTCGGGCGGTCGGCGTCTCGTCGCGACGGGCGGGTGCTTCGACATCGTCCACGCCGGGCACGTCGCGACCCTCCAGGCCGCGCGCCGGCTCGGCGACGCGCTCGTCGTGCTCGTGAACTCCGACGACTCGGTCCGCCGGCTCAAGGGGCCGTCCCGTCCGGTCGTCACGGCGCGGGACCGCGCGCGCGTGCTCGAGGCGTTCGACTGCGTCGACGCGGTCGTCGTCTTCGAGGAGGACGACCCGCGCGAGGCCCTGGCCCGCCTGCAGCCCGACGTCTGGGCCAAGGGCGGCGACTACGGCGACGCCGAGCTGCCCGAGGCGGCGGTCGTCCGCCGGCACGGGGGGCGCGTCGTCCTCCTGCCCTACCTCGGCGGCCGGTCGACGACGTCGATCCTCGCCCGGTCCGCGGAGCGGACCGCCTGACCCGTCCGGGACCCCCACCGCACGACCTCTCGACCAGCGACACCACCACCGGAAGGACCCTCGTGACCACGAGCACGCCCAGCACCACCGGCATGACCAGCACCGCCGACCTGTCCGGCCTGCCCGCGCCGCGCACCGTCGGCACCGTGTACGTCACGGGCGGGGCGAGCGGCCTCGGCGCGGCGGTCGTCGACGCCGTCCTCGCCGCCGGCGGGACGCCCGCCGTCCTGGACCGGGCGGCCCCGCAGCGCGAGGGCGTCGCCTCCCTCGAGGTGGACCTCGGGGACTCCGCCGCGGCCGCCGAGGCCGTCGCGCGCCTCGTCGAGCAGGTCGGTCCGCCGACCGCCGTCGTCACCGCGGCGGGCACGGACGCGTGCGGACCGCTCACCGAGATCGACCCCGAGGCCTGGGAGAAGGTCGTCCGGGTCAACCTCTTCGGGACGGTCGCGGTCGTCCGGGCCGCGCTGCCGTACCTGGAGGAGGCGCGGGGCACCGTGGTGACCGTGGGCTCGACGCTGTCGCTGCGGGGCATGAGCGACGCGACCGCCTACAGCGCGTCGAAGTTCGGCGTGCGGGGCTTCACGCACGCGCTCGCCGCGGAGTACGCGGGCCGCGTCGGGGTCACGCTGCTCATCCCGGGAGGCATGCGGACCGCGTTCTTCGACGGGCGCACCGAGCAGTACAAGCCCGGGCCGGACGCCGACCTCAACGACCCCCGCCACACCGCCGCCACCGTCATCACCGCGCTGCAGCAGCCGGTCGGCTCGGAGATCCGGGAGATGCTCGTCATGGCGTCGGGCGAGTCGTCCTGGCCGTGATGGGCGACACCGACGCCACCAGGGGCATCGGGGACACCGGGCGGGCGGCGGACGCGGC
>NZ_CAMPHH010000092.1 GCF_946885855.1 uncultured Actinotalea sp.
CGGTGCCCGCGGTGCCCACGGTGCCCTGCCGGGCGTGCTCGGGGGTGCGCGGGACGCCGCCCGCTCCCTCCGGACGCCCGGCCGAGGCGAGGTCGGCGAGGTCGGGTACGGGCACGACGACGTCGACCCGGACCTCCTTCGTCGACGGCGGCTGCACGACCGTGACGGGTCGTCCGCCCTCGGCGGCCGGTCGGCCGCCGGACAGGAAGCGGGAGACGGCGTCGACGGGTCGGACGGTCGCGGACAGGCCGACGCGCTGGGCAGGTCCGCCGTGCCGCTCCAGCAGCGCGTCGAGGCGCTCGAGACTGACGGCGAGGTGGGCGCCCCGCTTCGTGCCGGCGACCGCGTGGATCTCGTCGAGGATGACGGTGCGCACGCCGGTCAGGCCCGTGCGCGCGGCCGAGGTGAGGACGAGGAACAGGGACTCGGGCGTGGTGATGAGGATGTCCGGCGGGCGGGTCGCGAAGGCGCGCCGCTCCGCCGGGGGCGTGTCGCCGGTCCGGACGCCGACCTCCACGTCGGCGACCGCGACGCCCGCCCGCGCCGCCGCCTGCCGGATCCCGACGAGGGGCGAGCGCAGGTTGCGCTCGACGTCCGCTGCCAGGGCCTTGAGCGGGGAGACGTAGAGCACGCGGCAACGGGCCGCAGGTTCGGGGACGGGCTCGGTCAGGAGACGGTCGAGGGCCCAGAGGAAGGCGGCCAGCGTCTTGCCGGATCCGGTCGGGGCCACGACGAGCGCGTGCTCCCCGCGCCGCACGGCGGACCAGGCGCCGGCCTGTGCGGGCGTGGGAGCCGCGAAGGCGCCCGAGAACCAGCTGCGCGTGGGCGCGGAGAACCCGGCGAGCGCGTCCGGGAGGAGAGCATCGTCGGAGCGGGTCCGGCTGGTCACGTGGGCATTCTCCCGGCTGGGTCCGACACGGCGCTCGCGGGACGGGCCCGCAGGGGCCCGCGGGCGCTCACCAGGTCCTCAGCGTCGGCGTGGCGGGCCGTGGCACCCTGGGCCGATGCGTTACAGCGAGTTCCGCGAGCTGGTCACCGACGTCCTCGGTCCCGTGGGCCCGACGCTCGTGCGGGACCAGGTCCTCGGTCCGCTCGGTGACCGGACCGCCGAGGAGGCGCTCGCCGACGGCGTCGACCCCCGGGTCGTCTGGCGAGCCCTGTGCGACGCCATGGAGGTCCCGGAGCGGGAGCGGTGGGGACACGACCGCCCGCAGCGCGGACGGGCCTGAGCCGTCTCCCGGGCGCCCCCGGTGCGTCCGGGGTCCGGTCGTCCGGATGCGGTCCGAACCCATGAGCGGCGCATCAGCGGACCATCAGCGGCCCGTCCGGCGTGTCGGAACGGCCCTGCGGTGCTCGAACAGGTGTTCGTCTAGCATGGGTGCACGGGTCGGTGCCCGTCGCTGTCGTCCACAACGGTGGGAGCCGCCCGCGGGTCGTGTCGGTGGCGGGACGTAGCGTCGGCGAGCGACATCGGACCTGAACGACAGGGGCGGTCACCGCCCCCAGAGACCTGAGGTGAAGACATGCCTGCTCCTGCAGACCGCGCCAAGGCGCTCGAGGCCGCGCTCGGCCAGATCGACCGCCAGTTCGGCAAGGGCTCGATCATGCGGCTCGGTGACGAGGGCCGCGCACCCGTCGAGGTGATCCCCACCGGGTCGATCGCCCTCGACATCGCCCTCGGCATCGGCGGTCTCCCGCGGGGCCGTGTCATCGAGATCTACGGCCCCGAGTCCAGCGGCAAGACGACGGTCGCCCTGCACGCGGTGGCCAACGCCCAGAAGGCGGGTGGGATCGCGGCGTTCATCGATGCCGAGCACGCCCTGGACCCCGAGTACGCCAAGAAGCTCGGCGTCGACACCGACGCCCTCCTCGTCTCCCAGCCGGACACCGGCGAGCAGGCCCTGGAGATCATGGACATGCTGATCCGCTCCGGCGCGATCGACGTCGTCGTCATCGACTCCGTGGCGGCCCTCGTGCCGAAGGCCGAGATCGAGGGCGAGATGGGGGACAGCCACGTCGGCCTCCAGGCCCGGCTCATGTCCCAGGCGCTGCGGAAGATCACCGGCGCGCTCAGCGCGTCCGGCACGACGGCGATCTTCATCAACCAGCTCCGCGAGAAGATCGGCGTCTTCTTCGGCTCCCCCGAGACGACGACCGGCGGCAAGGCGCTGAAGTTCTACGCCTCGGTCCGGATGGACATCCGTCGCATCGAGACGCTCAAGGAGGGGACGGATGCCGTCGGCAACCGCACCCGCGTCAAGATCGTGAAGAACAAGGTCGCCCCGCCGTTCAAGCAGGCCGAGTTCGACATCCTCTACGGCGTGGGGATCTCCCGGGAGGGTGGTCTCATCGACCTCGGCGTCGAGCACGGCTTCATCCGCAAGTCCGGCGCCTGGTACACGTACGAGGGCGACCAGCTCGGTCAGGGCAAGGAGAACGCCCGCGGGTTCCTCCGGGACAACCCGGACCTCGCGGACGAGATCGAGAAGAAGATCAAGGAGAAGCTCGGCATCGGAGCGCGGGTCGACGCTCCGGCCGACCCGGCGACGGGGGTCGACTTCTGACGCGGGCGTCCGAGCCGCCGACTTCAGGAGCGGCGCAGGAGGACCCCGAGCCGGACCCCGAAGGAGTCGCCCGGGCGATCGTCCTGCGCCTGCTCACCGGAGCGCCGCGCAGCCGCCACCAGCTGGAGCTGGCGCTGGCCAAGCGAGGCGTCGACGAGGCGGTGGCCGAGCGCGTCCTCGATCGCTTCACCGAGGTGGGTCTGGTCGACGACGCCGAGTACGCGCACATGCTGGTGCGATCGCAGCGGGAGAGCCGCGGTCTCGCGCGGCGCGCGCTCGCCCTCGAGCTCCGTCGCCGCGGCGTCACAGGTCCGGAGGCCGACGACGCCCTCGCAACGGTGCTGCCGGAGGACGAGGAGGAGTCCGCGCGGGCGCTGCTGCGCCGGAAGTGGCGAGCCGGGGCGGACCTCGCGCCGGAGGTCCGTTCCCGGCGTGCGATGGCCATGCTGGCGCGGAAGGGCTACTCCGGGTCCCTCGCGGCCCGCCTCGTGCGGGAGATGATGGACGACGTCGGGAGCGGCGCGTCCGGGGACGGCCCCGATCCGTGGGAACCTGGGACGTTCGACTAGGTCAACGGCCCCACGGAGGAGCTGCATGGGAGAGGTCGCGACGGTCCTCGTCCTGCTGCTGGCGTGCCTGATCGCTCTCGTCCTCGTCCTGCTCGCACGGCGTGAGGCAGAGGCGCACCGGCGGCAGGCGCTCGCCGACGTCTCCGCGCAGCGGGACGAGGTGCGTGCCCGGCTCGAGGAGCTCCAGGCGCGCGAGGACCGCCTGAGCGGCCGCGAGCAGCAGGTCGCCGAGGAGCGTCAAGAGTTGCGCCGCCTGACCGAGGCGGCGCATCGGCGCGCCCACGAGGTGGAGGCGGAACGGGACGCGGCGACCGCCCTGCGGGTCGAGGCAGAGGGCCTGCGGGCGGAGGCCGCCGAGCAGCGCGCTGGTGCCGGCCGGGCGGTGGCCGAGCGCCTCCAGGCGCTCTCGGGTCTCTCGGCGGACGAGGCGCGGGAGGAGCAGGTCCGTCTGGCGATCGTCCGGGCGGAGAGCGAGGCCGCTGCCCAGGTCCGCCGGGTCGAGGCGCGGGCGCGACGCACCGCGGACGACCGCGCCCGCACTGTCGTCGCCGCTGCCGTGCAGAGGCTCGCCGGTCCGACGAGCGCGCAGAGCGTCGTGACGGTCCTGCCCCTGCCCGCGGAGGAGATGAAGGGCCGCATCATCGGCAAGGAAGGGCGCAACATCCGGGCCTTCGAGGCGCTGACCGGCGTCAACGTCATCATCGACGACACGCCCGACTCCGTCACGCTCTCGAGCTTCGACGCGGAGCGCCGCGAGGTGGCCGCCGTGACGCTGTCCGCGCTCATGGCGGACGGGCGGATCCACCCCCAGCGCATCGAGATCGCCTACGCGGAGGCCCTCGCCGGAGCGCAGGCGCGTGCCGTCGCCGCCGGGCACGATGCGGCCGAGCGGGCGGGCGTGGACGACCTCCACCCGGAGCTCGTCGAGGTGCTCGGCCGGCTGCGGCTGCGGACCAGCTACGGGCAGAACGTCCTCGCTCACCTCGTCGAGTGCGCCCACCTCGCCGCCGCGATGGCGGCGGAGATCGGGGCCGACGTGGACACGGCCCGGCGCGCGGCGTTCCTGCACGACGTCGGCAAGGCGCTCACGGCCGAGCGGCCCGGCACCCACGCGGCGCTCGGTGCGGAGCTCGCACAGCGTCTGGGGGAGTCGCCGGTCGTCGTCAACGCGATCGCGGCCCACCACGACGAGGTCCCGCAGGAGTCGGTCGAGGCCGTGCTCGTGCAGGCGGCCGACACCTGCTCGGCCGCCCGCCCCGGTGCGCGCCGGGAGGAGCTCGACCAGTACATCGAGCGGATGGACACCCTCGAGGCCCTCGTCGCGGCCCACGCGGGCGTGCGGCGTGCGGTGGCGATGGCGGCGGGCCGCGAGGTGCGGGTCGTGGTCGAGCCGACCGTCGTGGACGACGAGGCGCTGCCGCAGATGGCCACGGCGATCGCCCGCCACATCGAGAAGGACCTCAGCTTCCCCGGGGAGATCACCGTGACCGTCGTCCGGGAGCTCCGCGCCAGCGCCACCGCGGGCTGAGGGACCGGGCGCTCGGGGAACCGGCGGCATCGGTTCCGAGCACAACGGCTCCGGCCCGTCACCTCGGCCCGCGTGGGCGCCGGAGGGCCCGCGGCAGACGCCGTCAGACGGCGGTGCCCTGCCCGCCCGAGGTGTTCTGGGCGATCTGCGCGTCGTTCAGTGCCGTGCTGCCGGTCCCGCCGTTCGGGCGGGCAGGGCCGCGGTTGAGGCGCCGCGCCAGCCACGACAGTGACATGTTGACCACGAGGTACACGGTCGCGCCCACGGCGAACAGGGCGACGTAGTACCGCTCGCCGAAGAACTGGCCGTTGAGCTGGATGGAGCGAAGCAGCTCGGCGTACCCCACGATGAACCCGAGCGAGGAGTCCTTGAGCAGCACGACGAGCTGGGCGACGAGGCTCGGCAGCATGGTGCGGACGGCCTGGGGCAGGAGGATCGTGAACAGCGTCTGGGTGCGCGACAGGCCGATCGCGTACGCGGCCTCCGCCTGCCCCTTGGGCAGGGCCGCGAGCCCGGCGCGCAGGATCTCGGCGAAGACGGCCATGTTGTAGACGACCAGGCCGAAGACGACGGACTGGAACGCGCTGAGGCCGAACGCCAGCAGCGCGAAGAACATCATGAGCAGGACGGGCAGCCCGCGGAAGACCTCGACCACGACGATCGCCGGCGTCCTGGCGACCTTGGACCTCGCTGTGCGCCACACGGCGAGCAGGAACCCCAGCGTCAGGGCGATCGGCGCCGCGACGGCCGCAGCCTGGAGCGTGGCACCCAGCCCGCGGACCACGATCGACGTCCAGACGTCGGCCGCCTCCTGGTTGCGCGGGGGGTCGTAGAGGACGTCCCAGCGGTCCGCACCGAGGAGACCTTGCTGCGCGGCGTAGGCGACCGAGGCGGCGAGCACGGCGACGAGGACGAGACCGCCGACCACCGAACCGATCCGCTGGCGGCGCAGCGACACGGGGCCGGGCGCGTCGTACAGGACGGAGCTCATCGGCTGAACGCCACCTTCCGCTCGACCGCACCGGCGAGGACGCCGAGCGGGATGGTGATGAGGAGGTAGAAGAGAGCGACGCCCGCCAGGATCCAGAGCACGTCGCCGGGGTTCGCCGTCGAGAGGCGGCGCCCCATCCCCGTCAGCTCGACCAGGCCGAAGCCGGCCGCGACGGAGGTGTTCTTCGTCAGCGCGATGAAGACGTTGATGAGCGGTGGGACGACCGTCCGCAGCGCCTGGGGCAGGATCACGAGGTTGAGCGTCTGCCCGAACGTCAGGCCGATCGCGCGGGCGGCCTCGGCCTGGCCCATCCCGACGCTGTTGATCCCGGAGCGCACCGCCTCCGCCACGAAGGCTGCCGTGTACGTCGCGAGGCAGAAGATGGCGATCGTCTGGAACCCCAGCGTGGGCAGCGGGAGGAGCTGCGGTGCGACGAAGAAGAGGAAGAAGAAGACGAGCGTCAGCGGCAGGTTGCGCAGCACCTCGACGTACGCCGCGGAGAGCCACCGCAGCGGGGCCAGCGGGGACACCCTGAACGCGGCGAGGACCAGGCCGATGGCCATGGCGAGGGCGCCCGACCACAGTGTGAGGACGAGGGTCAGCCGGAAGCCCTCGCCGTAGAGGTCGAGGTTGGCGACGATGGCGTCCACGGGACAGCCGCCTCCTTGGTGCAGGGCGCGCGAGCGCCGGTCGTCCGGTCACGCCGTCGGCGAACGACCGGCGCGTGGGCGCCCTCCGGGCCGGAGGGCGCCCACGCCTGGGGTCAGTAGCGGTCGACCGCCGGCGGCTCCGGGGTCGGCAGCACCGTGCCGGCCGTGGCCTCCCAGGCCTCCGTCCAGCTGCCGTCCTCGAACATCTCCTCGAGCTGGTCGTTGATCCAGGTGCGGAAGTCGTCGTCGCCCTTCGTCAGGCCGATGCCGTACGGCTCCGCCGTGAAGGGCTCGCCGCGCACCTCGAGGTCGTCGTTCTCCGCGGCGAAGCCCGCGAGGATGACGTTGTCGGTGCTCACCGCGTCCACCTGGCCGCTGCGCAACGGCTGGAGGCAGTCGGAGTACGCCCCGAACGGGACCACCTCCGTGTCCGGGAAGTTCTCGAGCAGGTTCTGCTCGGGCGTCGAGCCGGAGACCGTGCAGACCCGCTTGCCCGCGAGGTCGTCCGGACCCTGGATGTCCTCGTTGTCGGCGAGCGTCAGGATCGACTGGCCGGCCTCGTAGTACGGGCCGGCGAAGTCGATGAGCTCCTTGCGGGCGTCGTTGATCGTGTAGGTCGCGATGACGATGTCGACCTCGTCGTTGACGATGAACTGCTCACGGTTGGCGGAGATGGTCTCCACCCACTCGATGCCGTCCTCCGGGATGCCGAGCCGCTCGGCCAGGAGCTTGCCGATCTCGACGTCGAAGCCCTCGGGCTCCCCGTTCGGGCCGACGAGCCCGAAGAGCGGCTGGTCGAACTTGGTGCCGATCGTGATCGAGCCGGCCTCGGAGAGCTCCGCCATCGTGGAGCCCTCCGGGAAGTCGCCGGCGGCGTCGTCGCCGCCCTCGGCGGAGCTCTCGTCGGTCGTCCCGCCGTCCTCGGCCGGCTCGTCCGCGTCGCCGCCGCCGCAGGCCGTCAGCGTCAGTGCGGTGACGGCCATGACCGCCACCAGTCCTCGACGTGTGCGCATCGTTTCCTCCTCCGTGGGGCCGCGCCCGGTCGGGCGGGCCCCGGTCGTCCCCCCGCTGCCGCGAGGTCGGGCGTCCCGGTGACGCGTGGGCGTCACCGGGGGGTCAGTGGGTCAGGATCTTCGAGAGGAAGTCCTTGGCGCGCTCGCTGCGCGGCGCGGTGAAGAAGGTCTCCGGGTCGGCCTCCTCGACGATCCGGCCGCCGTCCATGAAGACGACGCGGTGCGCGGCCCGGCGCGCGAAGCCCATCTCGTGGGTGACCACGACCATCGTCATGCCCTCGCGCGCGAGGTCCGTCATGACGTCGAGCACCTCGTTGATCATCTCGGGGTCGAGGGCGGACGTCGGCTCGTCGAAGAGCATGACCTTGGGCCGCATCGCCAGCGCCCGGGCGATCGCCACACGCTGCTGCTGGCCACCGGACAGCTGAGCCGGCATCTTCTCGGCCTGGTTCGCCACACCCACGCGGTCGAGCAGCTCCATCGCGAGCTTCCTCGCCTCGGCCTTCCCCATGCCCTTCGCCTTGACCGGGCCGAGCGTGACGTTCTCGAGCACGGTCTTGTGGGCGAAGAGGTTGAAGGACTGGAAGACCATGCCGACGTCGGCGCGCAGTCGCGCAAGGGCCTTGCCCTCCGCGGGGAGCGGCTGGCCGTCGATGGTGATCGTGCCGGAGTCGATGGGCTCGAGGCGGTTGATGGACCGGCAGAGCGTCGACTTGCCCGAGCCGGACGGTCCGATGACGACGACCACCTCCCCACGGTGGACCGTGAGGTCGATGTCCTTGAGGACGTGCAGGGAGCCGAAGTGCTTCTGGACGTCGCTCAGCACGACGAGGGGCTCTCCGATGGACGCGGAGGCGACGCCGTCACCGGGGGCACGATCATGGGCCATGGGGCGAAACTAGAGGTCAATCATGGTCATGACCAGTCCGTCAGGTTTCATTCGTGCAACGCCGGGTCAAGGGATGTCCGGATGATCTCCCTCCGACGTGGCGGTCCGGTGCGGCGCGGAGGCGCTCGGCCCGGCCTCGTCGGGTCCGGGCGGGCGCGGTTCCGGACAGCCCTGCCGGGCGCCGTACCCTGGTGCGGGTGAGCACGACCCTGCCCGAGCACCGCACCGCGCCGCGCCTCGACGCACCCCGGCCCGCACGAGGCACCTACGTCGTCCGGACGCTCGGGTGCCAGATGAACGTGCACGACTCCGAGCACATGGCCGGCATGCTCGAGGCAGCCGGGTACGTCGCCGCCCCGGCGGATGCGGCCGCGCGGTCCGAGGCGGACGTCGTCGTCATCAACACGTGCGCCGTCCGGGAGAACGCCGCGACGCGGCTCTACGGCAACCTCGGGCAGCTCGCCGCGGTGAAGAGCACCCGCCCCGGGATGCAGATCGCCGTCGGCGGGTGCCTGGCGCAGAAGGACCGCGCGGGCATCGTCGAGCGCGCCCCCTGGGTCGACGTCGTCTTCGGCACCCACAACCTCGACGCCCTGCCGGTGCTGCTCGAGCGCGCCCGGCACAACGCCGAGGCCCAGGTGGAGATCGCCGAGTCCCTCCAGGTCTTCCCCTCGACGCTGCCGACCCGACGGGAGTCCGTCTATGCCGGCTGGGTCTCCATCAGCGTCGGGTGCAACAACACCTGCACCTTCTGCATCGTGCCCCACCTGCGCGGCAAGGAGCGGGACCGGCGCCCGGGCGAGATCCTCGCCGAGGTCGAGACGCTCGTGGCCGGGGGCGCGATCGAGGTGACGCTGCTGGGCCAGAACGTCAACAGCTACGGCGTCGAGTTCGGCGACCGGGGAGCGTTCGCCAAGCTGCTGCGCGCCGTCGGCGCGATCCCCGGCCTGGAGCGCGTCCGGTTCACGTCCCCGCACCCGGCGGCCTTCACCGACGACGTCATCGCTGCCATGGCGCAGACCCCGACCGTGATGCCGCAGCTGCACATGCCGCTGCAGTCCGGCTCGGACCGGGTGCTCCGCGCGATGCGGCGGTCCTACCGCTCCGAGCGGTTCCTCGGCATCCTCGACCGGGTGCGCGCCGCGATGCCCGACGCCGCGATCACGACCGACGTCATCGTCGGCTTCCCGGGGGAGACCGAGGAGGACTTCGCCGAGACCCTGCGCGTGGTCGAGGCCTCCCGCTTCACCTCGGCCTTCACGTTCCAGTACTCCCCGCGTCCCGGGACGGCCGCAGCCGAGCTGCCCGACCAGCTGCCCAAGGCCGTTGTCCAGGAGCGCTACGAGCGGCTCGTCGCGCTGCAGGAGCGGATCTCGGCCGAGCAGAACGCGCTGCAGGTCGGCCGGACCGTCGAGGTCCTGATCTCCGAGGGGGAGGGCCGCAAGGACGGCGCGACCCGTCGGGTGACGGGCCGCGCGGCCGACAACCGGCTCGTGCACCTCGCCGAGCCCGCGCACGTCGCCGCCTGGCACGCGGGCGCCGCGGGCGCGGACGCGGACCCCCGGAGCGCGCAGGACCTGCCCGACGACGTCGCCCGCCCCGGGGACCTCGTCACCGTCGAGGTGACGCACGCAGCGCCGCACCACCTGGTCGCCGACTCCGCCGCCGCCGGCGGGACCTACCGGGTGCGCCGCACCCGCGCCGGGGACGCCTGGGCGGCGCGGGAGCGCGCCCGGGGCGGCGAGGACGAGGGCCACGGCCACGGCACCCCCGCGGCTGCGTCAGGGCCCGTGCTTCTCGGGATGCCCACCGCCCGCTGAGGGGTCGTCGTCGGGTACGAGCCCGCCGAGTGCGGCGAAGAACTGCACCCCCGTGCCGAGCCCGCACGCGACCAGCTGCGCGAGCTGGTCGTCGGTGACGCCGTGCTCGAGGTCGACGGAGACCTCGGTGTACAGGGCGATCCGGTCGTCCTCCTCGCGGAGGTAGACCTTGGGCCAGATGCGCTCGCGGTTCCAGTCGTTGACCGCCAGCAGCGTGGCGGTGCGCCGGGAGGACGGCAGGGTCCGGTGCCAGCGTCCGCGCACCTGGAGGACCTCGTCCTCCGCGCCGGTGAGGATGAACCAGAAGCGGTTGCCGTCCCAGGTACCGGTCAGGTCGCCGTCGTCGTCGAGACCGACGGCGTACCCCCGGCCCGTGAGGTACCCCTGGACGCGCACGCGGCTCAGCGGCGTTGTCCGCTGCGGCGGGTCGTGCCGGACGGGCCGGCCGCGGGCGGTCGAGCGCCCGGTGGGTCGCGCCGTCACGGTGCGACCCCCGCCGGGTCGGGGTACAGCTCGTCCAGCTCGTCGAAGAAGACCCCGGCCGCGCTGAGCCCGCACTGCACGAGCTGGCCCAGCTGGTCGTCCGTCACTCCGTGCTCGAGGTCCGTGGCGACCTCGCACGTGACGTGCACCATGCCGTCGTCGCGGACGCGCACGTAGGCCTTGGGCCACAGCCGCTCGCTGTTCCAGAGGTTGCAGATCTCGAGCACCTCGGTGAGCCGCTCGATGGAGAACTCGCGGTTCCACTGCCCCCGGACCTGGAGGATCTCCGAGCGCTCTCCGAAGCAGAAGAAGTAGAAGAGCCGCCCGCGCCACAGACCGCCGACGTCGCCGTCGCTGTCGACGAAGTAGCTGTAGCCGTGCGCGGTGAACCAGTCCGTCAGGCGGCTGCGGGACAGCGGGGACGGGACGTCCGCCGGGACCGTCTGCGCCGGTGCGGTGCGCTGCGGCCCGCCCAGCAGACCGGCGAGGGGCCGCCCCCCGGCGGCCTCGCCAGCCGGGGTTCCGGGGCGAGCGCTCCCGGCGGCGTCACCCGACCGCCGGCCGGACAGCCCGCCGACCCGCCGCACCCAGCCGAGGAGACCCATCGCCTCACCATACCGACGGCCGGTGGGCTCCCGGCCGAGCGGCGGGGGTGAAGCGTGGGTGCGACGGTCGGGTGCGCGGCGGCTGTGCCCCGCCTGGTCGACCCACCGGTCGCCCCCGCGACCGGCGGTACCGTTCGACCGTGCTCGTGACCGCTGCGCTCGTCCCCGAGACCCTGCTCCTGCTGCCCGGCACGGCGGGTGCCGCGACCGTGCTGGAGGCGGAGCGGGCTGCCGCGCTCGAGGCCGTGCGCCTCCTGCTCGCAGGCGGGCCCGACCGCGTCGTCGTGGTGACCTGCCCGCCGCGCTCCACCTCCGACGTCGTCCTGCGCCACCCGCTCACCCCGACGGCGACGGCGGCCGGCGTCCCGGACGAGCGGTGGACCAGGCCGGGCACCGACGCCGCCCCGGCCGGGGCAGGTCCGCACCCGCACGACGCCCTCCTGCGCGGCACCCTCCTGCA